>DUEQ01000018.1 GCA_011192085.1 Caldilineae bacterium | reverse complement strand
TCTCCAACAACCTGGATGAATTCTTCATGATCCGCGTCTCGGGTCTGCGCGAACAGCTCGAATCAGGGATTCTCGAAACCTCGGCCGATGGCATGACCCCAGCCGAACAACTGGTCGCGATCCGTCGCACCCTGGAGCCCATGCTCAAGGAGCATCGCCGCACCTGGCTGGAGGACTTGCTGCCGCAGCTCAACGCCGCGGGCATCCGCATCATCCCCTATCACAAACTCAAGAAGAAACAGCGCCGTCTGCTGGCCAAATACTTCCACGACGAGATCTTCCCCACGCTCACGCCCCTGGCCTTCGATCCCGGCCATCCCTTCCCTCACATCTCCAACCTCAGCCTCAACCTGGCCGTAGTTGTTAGCGATCCCGAACATGGCGAGCGTTTCGCTCGGGTGAAGGTGCCTGGCTTCTTCCCCCGCCTCTTGCGCATCCCCAGTGAAGAGCGGGCGGATATCTTCGAGGGGCTGCCGCTCAGCGATGTGAAGGCGGACAATTTCGTCTGGATCGAGGAGGTCATCACCCATAATCTGGAGGAGCTCTTCCCGGGCCTGGAGGTCAAGGCCGCGTATCCCTTCCGCGTCACCCGGGATGCAGACATCGAGATCGAGGAGGATGAGGCCGCAGACCTGCTCGCCGCCATCGAACAAGGGGTGGAATCCCGCTTCTTCGGCAAGGTCGTGCGGTTGGAAGTGGATAAAGCCATGCCCAAACGCATCCGCGACATCCTGGTGGAGAACCTGGGATTGCAGCCCTATCAGGTCTATGCGCTGGAAGGCCCGGTGGGCATGGCCGATCTATGGGAATTGATGAAGGTGGACCGGCCTGAGCTCAAGGACAGGCCCTTTACGCCCTCAGTCCCCCCGGCGCTGACCACGGGAGAAAGCATCTTCTCGGTGTTGCGCCGCCAGGATATCTTGCTCTATCTCCCCTATGACAGCTTTGCGCCCGTGCTCGACTTCCTGGATGTCGCAGCCGAGGACCCCAACGTGCTGGCCATCAAGCAGACCCTCTATCGGGTGGGCAAGAACGCACCGGTGGTGAAGGCGTTGATGAAGGCTCGGGAGAACGGCAAACAAGTGGCCGCACTGGTGGAGCTCAAGGCCCGGTTCGATGAGGAGAACAACATCGTCTGGGCCAAAGCCCTGGAACGAGTGGGCGTGCATGTGGTCTATGGCCTCATCGGCCTGAAGACCCACGCCAAACTGCTCATGGTGGTGCGACGGGAGCAAGACCGCATTCGCCGCTATCTGCACATGAGCACAGGCAATTATAACGCGGCCACCGCCAGGGTCTACACCGATATCGGCTACTTCACTACCGACCCCGATCTCGGGGCTGATGTGGCCGATCTCTTCAACGCGCTCACCGGCTATTCCCGCAAGGACTCCTATCGCAAGCTGCTGGTGGCCCCTGGCCGCATGCGCGAGGAGATCTGCCGTCGTATCGAACGGGAGATCGCGCGGCATAAGCAGCATGGCGACGGGCGCATCATCATGAAGATGAACCAGCTCGTGGACAAACGTTGCATCAAAGCGCTGTATCGGGCCTCTCAAGCGGGCGTGCAGGTGGATTTGCAGGTGCGGGGCATCTGCTGCCTGCGCCCGGGCGTGCAGGGCGTTAGCGAGCGCATCCGCGTCACCTCCATCGTTGGCCGATTCCTGGAACACGCCCGGATCTACTACTTCTACAACGGCGGCGAGGAAGAGTTGCTCATCGGCTCGGCCGATCTCATGCCCCGCAATCTCGACCGACGGGTGGAGCAGCTTTTCCCGGTGGAGGATCCCTTCTTCAAATCCGCGCTTAAAACCATTCTCGATATCCACCTGAACGATAACGTCAAAGCCCGAGAGATGCTCCCGGATGGCGCCTATCGCCGCGTTGAACCCAAGCCTGGGGAAGCGCGCATCAACGCCCAGGAATGGATGGTGGCGAACCGAGGCTTCTGGCATCGCAAGGAATAACCGCAATTACCCCCCATTCTCCAACCTCCTTCCAACACCGACATGCAACGCATCAAACCCAAAGGACGCACCACCCAAACCCGCATCCGCGTGCGCTACGCGGAGACCGACGCCATGGGCATCGTCCATCACAGCAGTTACATCCCCTGGTTCGAACTTGGCCGCTCCGATTGGATGCGGGAAGCGGGCCTGCCCTACAGCGAATTCGAAAAAATGGGCTACTACCTCACCGTGACCGAGGTCTGCGCCCGCTATTATCACCCCGCGGTGTACGATGAGCTGGTCACCATCACCACCTGGATCGAGGAAGTGCGGAGCCGGGCCGTGACCATCGGATATGACGTCCGCAATGAAACGGGACGCCGTCTGGCGCTGGCCTGCACCAAGCATGTGTGCATCACCAAGGAGGGCGCGCCCACCCGCCTGCCCCAGGTCGTCTACGATCTGTTTCGGGGATAGCTTTGGCGTCGCTTGTGAAACGGCTCCGGTGGCAACGTTGGCCGAGGCCATTAGGAATAAAAGGAAAAACGGTTTAGACCCCCCGCGCGGCCTCCTCCAACACCGCCAAAGTCTCCCGCGCGGATTTCTCCCAAGAGAACCGCTTCAGATTCTCCCGGCCTTTGGCAATGAGCTCCGCCCGCAGGTCCTGATCCACCAACACCCGCTCGATGGCGTCGGCCATCTCCTCGACGCTGAGGGGATCGAAATACACCGCGCCCTCGCCCGCGATCTCGGGCAGAGAAGAGCCGCGAGAGCAGACCAGAGGCGTCTCGCAGGCCTGAGCCTCCAGCGCGGGCAGGCCAAAACCTTCGAACAGGGAGGGCAGCACATACGCGGCCGCAGCCGAATAGATGGCGGCGATCTGATGGGGCAGGATGAAGCCGGGGAAGCGGATGAATTCCAGCAAGCCCATGGCTTTGGCCTTTTCCCGCAGCTTGTAACCCTCAGATGCCAGGCTGCCCGCCAGCATGAGGTGCAATCTTTGCTCGGGGCGGCGCTGCCGCACGATGGCGAAAGCTTCGATGAGCCGATCCAGGTTCTTGCGCGGGCGCATGGCCCCCACATGCAGCAGGAATTTGGCGTAGCCAGGGATTCCGAACTGGGCCAGGGTGAGCGATAGCTTGATGGGATCGCGCACAGGCTTCAGTTCGGGATCGGGAGCGAGATGGACCACGCGGATGCGGCCGGGGTCCGCTCCATAGAGGTCGATCAGGTCCTGTT
>DUEQ01000179.1 GCA_011192085.1 Caldilineae bacterium | reverse complement strand
GTCTACCCTCTATTTTCGAAACAGCCAACCTTCATCATTTCGTCATATGGCCGTCAAGATGATGTCACACTGGCAGGGTAGGGTAGAACGCGCGTCCCCTTTGTCCGGACGCCCATACCCGAACCACGCTCATTCCCATCCCCTGCAAAAAGGAGACCAACACGTTATGGCCCGCAGCTTGCAATATCCCCTCCCGAGCCAAAGCCCCGAGGAACCTCCATGAAACTTGATGAATCTCCAGTTTCCAATCCCCAGTCTCCAGGAATCACGAACCTCACCCTCCGCATCGAGGGCATGACCTGCCCCGGCTGCGCCGCGCACGCGCCGAAGGCCCTGGCCCGCGCGCCCGGCGTTATCGCCGTTCAGATCCCCGGCTGGCGGTCGGGCCTGCCACCTGCGACTTTCCATCTGCAAACTTTGAATTCCTCTTTTGCGCCTTGGCATCTCGGCGTGAGGCCAATTTCGGAACAAACCAACTGTCATGAATTCGTTACAATCCCGCCAACGTCCCGACACAATGCCTCGCTATGATGGAGACAGATAAGCCAATTCCCCCTTTCACACAAGGAGACCATAAAAATGAGCATCATTGCCCGATTCAAAGCCATCTTCGCAGCCAGGACCAACGCCGCGGCCGACAGTCTTGAGGACCCCAAGGCCAGCCTGGATTACAGCCTGAGCAAGCTAGAAGAAGCCCGCCGCGAGCTCAGCCGCAGCCTCATCGAGGTGAGCGCAGCCAAACGCCGCCTTCAGAACCAGCGGATGCAGATGGTCGCGGCTGCTGAGAAATATCAGCAGCAGGCTGAGGCCGCGGTGGACGCGGATCGCGACGACCTGGCCCGCCTGGCCCTGGAACGCAAGCAGGAAAGCGAGGCCCGCGTGGCCGATCTGGACGCCAATATCGCCAGCCTGGAGCGCCAGGAGGCGAGCCTAAAGGAAAACCAGATCAAGCTGGATCGCAAGATCAAGACCTTCCGCTACAAAAAGGAAGAGCTCAAGGCCATCCACGACTCGGCCAAAGCCCAAGTCAAGGTGCAGGAATCCCTCAGCGGCATCTCCAAGGACCTGGCCGACGTGGGTAACACCATCCGCCGCACCGAAGAACGCATCCTCGAGATGGAATCTCGGGCCGACGCCATCGACGCCCTAGTGGATGAAGGCATCCTGCAAGACGTGCTGGAGCCCGAGACCGACGACATCGAGCGGGAACTGGCTCGCATTGGCCGAAATCAGGCTGTGGAGGACGAACTCGCCCGGCTCAAGGCCAGCAAGCAGTCCCAAGCCCTGTCCCAGGCGGCATAGCGAGTAGCAAGTTCGCAGGGGGCAAGTAGCAGTGAGTTAGAACTCCTGACCTGTCCCCTGCGACATGCCGCCTGCCAACCCGACTCCATTCATTCAACAATCACCCCACGGAGGACACGACTATGTGCGGAGGCACTCACCATATCGCTGGCGCTCTCATCGGCGCAGCCATCAACGGATCACGACACACCAATCACGGGCACAGCCACGGCTCGGGCCACGATCACGGCCAGACGCCCGTCCAGTCCCAACCCAGCATCACCCAGGAAATCAAGCTCATGTACGCCCGCGGCGAGATCGACTCCGCAGCTTACCATCGCCTGCTGGAGATGGCCCGCCGCGGGGAGCTCTCCTGGGATGATCTGCGGGAGCTCAGCGCCCGCGGCGACGTCGCCACCGAACAGACCGTTCCGGCAGATTCGCCCGCAGAGCGAGACCAGGACATCGTGCGCAGCCTGAACAAGCTTTACGCTCACCACGCGTCCCTGGAGCAATCCCGCACAGAGACGGAAGAGATCCTGGCAAAGCTGGAGGCCGACGCGGAGCGTCTGCGAAAACAGGCCGAGACCGCCCGCAAGAAGGCCGAGGCCGTAGCCGAACGGGACGAGGAAAGCGCCCGGGCCTATCTCGCCGTGCGCCAGGACGCGTTGGCGCGGGTCGCCGCGCTCGAAGCGCGCATCGTCGCCCTGCGTCAGGACTTGGCCCGGCTGGCCGACCTGGAGACGGAGCTGGCCGCGAAAGAGGCCGAGCTCAAGGCCCTGGAATCCCAGAGCAAATTGGCGGCGTTGGAAGCCAGCATCCGCGAAGACTTGATCATCGGCTGAACAGGCTTTTCACTTTGTCGTCCATAGACCATCCTATCGTTTCAGCGTTCTCAGGGCCTATCACCTTCAACCTGGCGAGCGATCAGTCAACGACGCGTCCACGTTGGTCCCTCCCAGCGTGGATGCGTCGCGTTTTCGCTTCTGACCGCCGCACGACATGTCACAGGGCGCGCCCGCGGCGACCTTATTCCCACAATCATAGCGGGCTGAAGTAAAATGATCCATACCAAGCCGCGGATTGCAACCTGTGTTCCCTGAATCGGTCGATGCCGTTTTCACGGCGTCTGGCCCATGCATCCCATCCACCTTCCCCCAAGGAGGCCCGATATGAAGATCGCGACCGTCGCCCAGATGCGCGAACTCGACCGCACCGCCATCGAAACCTATGGCATCTCCGGCCCCATTCTCATGGAAAATGCCGGGGAGGCCGCGTATTACGTCATGCTAGGAGAGCTGGGCGACCTGGCCGGGTTGGAGATCGTCGTAGTGTGCGGGAACGGGCACAACGGCGGAGACGGGCTGGTGACGGCCCGTAAACTGCACTCCATGGGCGCTCGGGTGCAGATCTTCTGCCTGGGAAATCTGGCGAAGTTCGACGACACGGTGCGGCCCTTCTACGACATGGTGGCCAGGCTGGGCATCCCCTTCCATCTCGCGCCCGACGAAGAGGCGCTGCCCGCGCTGGCCGAGGCCCTGACCGACGCGGACGCGGTGGTGGACGCCATCTTCGGCACGGGATTGAGTCGGGCGGTGGAGGGGCGCTACGCCCGCGCCATTGAGCTCATCAACGCCAGCCCCGCGCCCGTGTTCAGCATCGACATCCCCTCGGGCGTCCAGGGCGACACAGGCCAGGTCATGGGCGTGGCTGTGCGCGCGGACGCGACCATCACCTTCGGGCTGCCCAAGCCGGGCAATCTCATCTATCCCGGCTTCGAATATGGCGGCGATCTCTACGTGACCCATATCTCCTTCCCCCCCGAACTCACGACCCGCGACGATCTCCACCTGGCGATCATGCCCTTCCTCCCCCTGCCCGAACGCCCGGGCGCTGCGCACAAGGGCTCGGTGGGCAAGGTCATGTTCGTGGCGGGCGCGGCCCGCTATCTGGGCGCGCCCTACTTCGCGGCCATGGGCTTCCTGCGCTCAGGCGGAGGGCTGGCCTTTCTGGCCACGCCCGAAACAGCCGCGCCATTCATTGCGGCCAAGGGCCATGAGATCGTCTTCATGCCGCAACAGGCCACCCCCGCAGGCAGTCTGGCGTTGAGCAACCTGGATGGATTGCTCGAGGCCAGCCAGGAGATGGTCATGGTCTGCCTCGGTTCGGGCGTGTCGCTGGAGCCGGAGACGCAAAAACTCGTGCGGGAGCTGGCCGTCGCCATCGATAAACCCCTGCTCATCGACGGCGACGGGCTCACGGCCATCGCGGGCAGGCCCGGTCTCATCGAGCATCGAGCCGCGCCCACCATCCTCACGCCCCATCCAGGCGAGATGGCCCGGCTGCTGGGCGTCTCCGTGCGGGAGGTGCAGGCGGATCGGGTGCGGGCGGCGTTGCGCGGGGCCGAGACATGGCGCGCGACCATCGTGCTCAAGGGCGCGCACACCATTATCGCCCATCCCAATGGCCGTGCTTATTTCAATCTCAGCGGCAACGCGGGCATGGCCACCGCGGGCAGCGGCGACGTGTTGACTGGGGTCATCGCGGGCATGTTCGCGGCCATGCACTTCGATGTTGAGGCCGCGGCCCAGATGGGAGCGTTCATCCACGGCCTGGCAGGGGACCTGGCCGCCATCGACCTGGGCGAGGATGGCGTCATCGCGGGCGATATCCTCTCTCACGTGCCCGAAGCCCTCCAGCTCTATCGGGAGGAGCATCTCGCCCTGTCCGAAAACTATTACGGGAAGATCACGGTGCTGTGAGCCCGCGCGGACCTCTCCCGAGCCCCCCACTGTGCCCACGCCCCAGGGCCTTCGCCGTGGGCACAGTCGGCGAGATTATGGCGCGGGAGGCATGAAGGTGACGGTAGGCGGCCCGGGCATGTTGGGGCGCCTCAGGCATCTCAGGGAGATCGGGCTGGCCCATGTCACCCTGCTCCGGCATCGCGGGCGTCGAGATGATGGACGCTTCAGGGATGGGGGGATGTCCACAGCGGGCTGCTGCGGCAGGTCCTCGCTAGGGGGAGACTGGATCTCGGAGAGGGGGCTGGCTTCGGCTTTCTGAAGGGCCTCCTCCGCCCGTTGCAAGGCCTTCTCCTGGGTTTCCTGGGCCGGGAGGACGGTTTGCGTCACAGGCTGCTGGCGATGAAGGGGGTTTTGCACGCCGCCCGGTAATTCTGCATCAGCAAGGATGGGCGCGGCAAATAGCGCGGCGGAAAAGGCGAGCAGAGACAGGGTTTTTGCGGTCAACATGGCGTTTTTCTCCTTGGGGGTGATAACGTGAACATGGTGTTTTCGTCATGGTTGGAGGAGCTGTTTCGCTCCATTCACCCTATGAACCATGAG
>DUEQ01000178.1 GCA_011192085.1 Caldilineae bacterium | reverse complement strand
TACGTCGCGGGTAAAACGTAAAACGTCGGCCTCTCATTTCAAACGGAGAAAAATGCTCCAAAACGGTCACTGTTCAGGACCCCAGGTAATCTGCCAGAAACGCGTCCTTGAACGCCTCGAAATCGCCCGCCTCGATGTGCGCGCGGATGTCCCGCATCAGCGTCTCCAGGAAGTGGAGGTTATGGATGGTGGTGAGACGCAGGCCCAGAATCTCCTTGGCCTTAATAAGATGATGGATATAGCCGGTGGAGAACCGCTGGCAGGTGTAGCACGTGCATCCCGCCTCCAACGGCCCCTGCACATCCGCGAAGCGGGCGTTGCGCAGGTTGATGCGACCATGCCGGGTAAAGATGGC
Source organism: Caldilineae bacterium (assembly GCA_011192085.1). Taxonomy (GTDB): domain Bacteria; phylum Chloroflexota; class Anaerolineae; order J102; family J102; genus M2005. Next base: position 10,551 of record DUEQ01000178.1, on the reverse strand, counting down.
GCCATTGCGGGCGATGCGCGTGGGCAGCACGCAGTCGAACAGGTCCACGCCCCGGGCCACAGCCTCCAGAATGTCATCAGGCGCGCCCACGCCCATAAGATAGCGGGGCTTGTCCGCAGGCAGCGCGGGCGCGACCACATCCAGGGTGGCGTACATCTGCGCCTTGGTCTCGCCCACGGCCAGCCCGCCGATGGCGTAGCCGGGAAGGTCGAGCTTCGTGAGAAAGGCCGCACTCTCCAGCCGCAGGTCCTCGAAGACGCCGCCCTGCACAATGCCGAACAGAGCCTGCTCGTCGGGCCGCACCTGGCTCTCGGCGCAGCGCACAGCCCAGGCGTGGGTGCGGGCCAGGGCCTCCTCGTTATAGGCCCGATCCAGCGGGTCGGGACATTCATCCAAGGCCATGATGATGTCCGCGCCCAGCTTCGCCTCGATGGCCATCACTTTCTCGGGCGTGAAACGATGATAGCTGCCATCGAGATGGGATTTGAAAGTGACGCCGTCCGCGTCCACCTTGCGCAGATCGCTGAGGGAGAAGACCTGAAAACCGCCGCTATCGGTGAGGATGGGGCCATCCCAGCTCATGAAGCCGTGCAGCCCCCCAAACCGGGCCACCCGGTCCGCGCCGGGCCGCAGGTAAAGATGATAGGTGTTGGCCAGGATGAGGTCCGCGCCGATCATGCGCACCTCGTCGGGCGTCAGGGTTTTGACAGTGGCCTGGGTGCCCACAGGCGCAAACGCGGGCATCTGGATGTCGCCGTGGGGCGTGGTAAAGACGCCGCGGCGGGCGCGGCCGTCGGTAGCGAGGAGGGTGTAGCGGAAGGATGAAGGCATAGGGCGTGTGTGCGTATGAGCGTGTGAGGATGTGAGGATGTCCACCTCCGGGAAGCGGACGAACGGCTTATGATTCTGGGCAGAAGATTTTCGTCCACTTCCCGAAGGTTCTCAATGCAACCCATCATGAGAACCCAAAGAGCGGGCGCCATCCCTCGGGCGCGGCGATGACGCGCTACGCCCCGAAGCGTTCCACCTCAAAACCGTCAAGAGGAAGGGAGACAGGCAGACCCTGAACGAGCTCCGAGACGAGTTTGCCTGTAATCGGGCCCATGGAGAGCCCCAGCATGGCGTGGCCCGTAGCCACAATCAGATTCCCAACCCGCTTGCTGCGCCCGATGTAGGGCATGCCGTCGGGCGGCACAGGGCGCAGGCCCTGCCACACATGCCCTTCGGGCATCCGCTCCGGCAGAATGAGATACTCGCGCGCGGCCTTGCGGATGGCGTTCACCCGCCGCGGGTGGACGCGGCCATGCAGGCCCGAGAGCTCCAGCGTGCCCGCGAGACGCAGCGTATCGCCCATGGGCGTGGCCACCGCGTTGCGCTCGCCAAAGATGACATAGCGCCTGGGCGAGGGATTCGGTCGGGGAAGGGTGATGGCGTAGCCCTTGGCGGGCTGCATGGGGATGCGCACATCCAGCATCCGGGCCAGCGCGGTGGACCACGCGCCCGCGGCCAACACGACCTGATCGGGCTCGACATCCCCGCGCGTCGTCCGCACCCGCACAATGCGCCCGCCCGCGACTTCGAAACCTTGCACGCCGACGTCATCTACGATGACCGCGTCGCGACGTTGCGCCGCATCCGCCAGCCCGAACACGAACTTGTGCGGGGTCAGAAACGCATCCTCCTCGTGGAACACGCCCCCGACCACATCGGGATGCAATGCGGGCTCCATCTCGTGGATGGCGTCTGCATCGAGGAGAGTCGTTTTCAGCCCGAAACGGGCGAGATGCTTGGCCTCGGCTACGCCCGCCTCCAGCCCCTTTTTCGTGCGAAACGCGACCAGTCCGCCCACATCCTCGAAATCGCAGGCAATGGCCTCCGTGGCGATGAGCTGGCGAAAGAGGTCGAGGCTGGCCCGCTGCATGTCGCGCAGCCGGGGGATGGCCCGATCCAGCGCCCGCACATTGCAAAAACCCCGAAACTGCCACAGCCAGCGCAGGAGATCGAAGTCCAGACGCGGCTGGATGTAAAGCGGGCTCTCTACATCCAACAGCCATCGCACCCCCTGGCGAAGCACGCCCGGACCGGGAATGGGCGTGGAATGATTGGGCGCGATGAGTCCGGCATTGCCCCAGGAGCTGCCCGCGGCAATCGTCCGCATCTCCACCAGGGTGACGGAAACGCCCGCCCGGGCCAGGAAGTAGGCGGCGCTGACGCCAATGACGCCGCCGCCGATGATCAACGCGTCCATCCGAGTCATCATCTAAACCTCCAGATCGCGCACCAGGTGGAGATAACGCATGAACCAGGCGTCTTTGGGACGCTCCAAAGGCCAGGCCGCTGGCCAGCGCCAGATAGCCCCAGTTCCGCCCCATCACCTCCGCCACCAAAGTGCGATGATGCGCGGACGCGGCGCTGGTCAATTGCTCCGTCGCGGTGACGATGCGGCGCCGCGCGATGCCCGCGCCGATGGACATATCGCTGCCGTAAGTGTCGTTGTCGATGGAGCCGGGCAACCCCACCATGCGGTTGAGCCATCATTGCGCTCCTCGGATCAACGCCATTTCTCCAGATTGCCCACGCCTTTCAGATGGGAGACATCGGAGAAGAAAAGGAGGCGGGGTTCAGGATCGAAAAGGAGCTTGCTGAGCGATGCGTTGTGCATGAGATAATCCCGCCAGCGGCTGCCATCCCCATCCAGGAGCAGAGCAAGCGCGGTGGCCATGGCCCCGCCATGCCCGACCACGCCCACGCTCTCCCCCGCGTGGGTCTGGACGATGGTTTGGATGCTGTGGAGCAGACGCATGGCAAAATCCCTGGCCGATTCGCCGCCCGGCGGCGCGAAATCGGGGTCCTCGCCCATGCGCTTCCAAAGCTGCTTTTCCTCCCGCAGCTGTTCATAGGTGAGCCCCTCCCACTCGCCCAGATGAAACTCGGCCAGTCCGGAATCCACGATGACGGGGACATCGCCCAACGCCCGGGCGATGATGGTCGCGGTCTGGCGGGCGCGTTGCAGAGGGCTGGTGTAGATGGCGGCGATGGGCAGGCGTTCATCGGCCAGATGGCGGGCCAGCGCCCGGGCCTGGGCCTCGCCGCGGGCGTTCAATGGACTGTCGGTGGAGCCCTGCCATACGCCCGCGACATTGGCGTCGGTTTCGCCGTGACGGATGAGGTAGAGAATGGTCTGGGACATACAGTCATGGTATCATAATCTGCCCCCACATTGTAAGAGCGAGCGCACGGCAGACTTGCCCGCGTCAGCGCTGATGCCAGGAGGATGGAGGATAGATTCGCACAGCGTCTGTCGTCCACCGTCCATTTCTCCCCTCCCGCGCCCATACGCCGACACGCTTACACCCCCACACGCTCACACGTCGATCATGCCCGACCTCGCCCGCGACGCCGCCTCCCTGGGCGTCCCCCTCACGCCCGAACAGCTCCAGCGATTCCGTCGCTACACCGCGCGGCTGCTGGAGGCCAACCAGCGCATGAACCTGACCGCGCTGCGGGATGAGGCATCGCTGACCCTGCGCTATCATCTAGACGCGCTGGCCCTGCTGCCCGTCATCGCCCGCGCCGCGGGCCTGACGCCCGACGCGTTGCGCGAGCAGGCGTGGCGGGCCGCGGATGTGGGCTCAGGCGGAGGCGCGCCCGCGATCCCCCTGGCCATCGCCTGGCCCCAACTGCGCTACACACTCATCGAATCCATCGCCAAAAAGGCCCGTTTTCTCGAAGCCGCAGCCCGAGCTCTGGACCTGCCTCTGACGACGCTCCACGTTCGAGCCGAAGACGCGGGCCGGGACCCCTCGCACCGGGAGGCGTATGACCTGGTCACCGCCCGAGCCGTGGCCGAACTGCCCGCGTTGGTGGAGCTCACCCTGCCCTTGGTCCAGATTGGCGGGCTCGCGGTCTATCCCAAAGGTCTGCAAGCCGCGGAGGAGGCGGAGGCGGCCCGCTTCGCCATGGCGACGTTGGGGGGCGAGCTCGCGGGCGTGGAAGAGGTGTCGCTGCCGGGAGAGCCGCAACCGCGATTCGTCGTGACGGTGCGCAAGGTCGCGCCCACGCCCGAGACCTATCCTCGTCGTCCGGGCGTGCCCACCAAGCGTCCATTGCGGCGCGAGCGCCCCGGTCGGCGCTCCGCCGAGACTGGTGACATGGCCCATGGCTAATTGTCCATGAGAGATTGCCAGGCCTTGTTGCCTTCCACCTTTTGAATTCTGCCTTACTGAAGGAGCCCCATCATGAAACTTGCCATCGTGCTTTCCACGCAACCTGCTCAATTCAACGCCGTGGCCTTCAAGGGCGACCTGGAGGCCAACATCGCCAAGATCGCGGCCTGGGGCTACGACGGCGTGGAGCTGGCCATTCGCGACCCCCGACTGGTGGATGGGGACGCGCTGGCCGCGCTGGTGCAGCGCTATGATCTGAGCGTGCCCGCCATCGGCACGGGCCAGGCCTGGGGCGAGGAAGGGCTTTCCTTCCCCGATCCCGACCCTGCGGTGCGCCAGGCCGCCATCGAACGGGTTAAGAGCCACATCCCCCTGGCCGCGCGCTTCGACGCGGTGATCATCATCGGCCTGCTGCGCGGGATCGTGAAGCCGGGCGTGAGTCAGGAGCAGGCCATGGCCTGGGTGGTGGAGGCTTTGCAGGAATGCAGCGCCGCGGCCGCGCCCGCGGGCGTGCGTCTGGCTCTGGAGCCTATCAATCGCTACGAGACCACCCTGATCAACACCGTGCGCCAGGGGCTCGACCTCATCGAGCGGGTGGGCGCGGCCAATTTCGGCCTGCTGCTAGACACATTCCACATGAATATCGAGGAGCCGGACATGGAGGAGAGCATCCGGCTGGCAGGCGACCGCATCTTCCACTTCCATGTGGCCGATTCCAACCGCTGGCATCCGGGCGCGGGCCATCTCGATTTCGCATCCCTTCTGGGAACGCTGTTCGAGACAGGGTATGAGGGCTTCGTTTCGGGCGAGTTCATGCCCGAACCGGACGCGGACACCGCGGCCCAGCGGGCCATCCGCTTCTTGCGAGCCATTGAGCGGGAGTTGGCCCCCCATGCCCCTCAAGATTGAATCCGTGTCACCGTTTGACTTCAAAAAGCTCGCGAGGAAGGCGAGCTCGTTGGATGATGGAACGCAAGGCGCCCGGTCGCAGCTCGTTGTGATCGGGCCCAGGCGCCGTGATGGTTGAATTCCCCCACCTTTTTCTGCTTAGCACGGTTGTCAGCGAGATGCACCTCATTTCTTTTTCTTCACCCGCTTCTTGATGGCGTCCAAGCTGGTGGCGGGTTTGGCTTGCGTGGTCTTGGGCTTCCTCTTCCTTTTACCCGTGGATTTCGACGAGGCCTTGCTTGTAGACGCCTGGGCCGCAGACTTCCTGGTTGAGGCGGAGGTCTTGCGCAGGGTTTTGGGCTTGGGCGGCGCGCTCGATGGCTTGACGGTTTTGGCCCGCGTCTTTTGGGCGGTTGGGGGTGAGGGAGAGGCGGCCGCGGTTTGCTGCCTGGCGCTTGTTGATTTCGCCGTAGGTTTCGCAGCGGTCGTTGTTGCGGGCTTGGACGCGGTCCCCCCCGTTTGGGAGGAAGCCGCCCTCCTTTTCGTCGCCTTCGCGGCCGCGGTCTTCGTAGCCCGTTTGCGAGTCCTCTTCTTGGGCGGAGGAGGCGGCGGGGGCGGGGGTGGAGGCGGCGCAGTCGGGCCGCTTTCCTTCACCTTGGGGATGACCAGCGCCAGGAGTTTGCGGACTTCCCCGCCCTTCAGGCCCGGGATCTGCCGCCCGCGCGTGGCTCGATTCCCCACGGGGACTTCATCCAATCGCAACACTTTCATCGGACCGCGGTGCATGACCACGAAGAGCTCATGGGCTTGGGACGCGATGGCCGCGTCCGCGACCGCGCCATGGTTGCGCCCGAAGCGCATGGCCAGGACGCCCGCGCCGTAGCGCTTCTGCGTGGGGAATTTGGCGATGGGCGCGCGCAGACCGTAGCCCGTCGTCGTGAGGATGACGGCCTGATGGTCCGGTTTGGCCAGGCCCGCGGCCGCGATCTGGTCGCCGGGCGTGAGTTTCATGGCCAGCACGCCCGCGGCGGCCAGCCCCATCACCCGCACCTCATTCTGGGGAAAGCGGATGCTCTGGCCCATGCGGGTGAAGAGGATGATGTCGTCCTCGCTGTCGCACAGCACCGCGGCCACCAGCGCGTCCCCCTCCTCCAGCTTGATGACCAGTGGCGAGGCGTGGGCCGAGTTCCACAGATCCTCCAGGCTGATGCGCTTGCTGCGGCCATCCTGGGTGACGAGGAAGAGGCTGCGACCGTCCTCATCCCCGTTGGCGGGCCGGGGCAGGGCCAGCATGGCTGCGATCTCGTCATCCTTGCGCAGATCCGCGATCTCCCAGAAGGCCGGGCCTTCGTCGGTGGGGATTTGATGGACAGGTTTGGCCACGACCTGGCCCGCGGCCGTGAACAGGAAGAGGGTGTCTTGGGGCGGCGCGGCAACCATGGCCAGGGGGGCGTCCGCGCTGCGACGAGGCAACGCCCCGCGGCGGCGTCCGGCCAGGGACTGGCGGAAGAGTTTGCCCTTCTTGGTGAGGAGGATGAGCTCCGGCTCCTCGGACATGAGCTCGCCCGTGGTGAGGGCCGCGCCCTTGATATCGACGATGCGGGTGCGGCGGGCGTCGCCGAATTGCTCCTTCAGGGCCAGCAGCTCCTCTTTGATCACGGCCAGCATTTTGGCGGGATGGGCCAACAGGTCTTCCAGGTAGGCGATGCGGGTCTGGAGGGCCTTGTATTCCTCCTCCAGTTTGGTGCGCTCCAGCCGGGCCAGGCGCTTGAGCTGCATGTCGAGGATGGCCTGGGCCTGGCGCTCGGTGATCTTGAGCTTCTTCATCAGCCGCGAGCGGGCCGTGTCGGTGTCGGGGCTGCGGCGGATAATGGCGATGACCTCGTCCAGGTTTTTGAGCGCGATGAGAAGCCCCTCCAGGATGTGAGCGCGCGCGCGGGCCCGGGCCAGTTCAAATTCCGAGCGACGACGCAGAATCTCCTGGCGGTGTTCCAGGTAGAGGAGGAGCATGCGCTTGAGGGAGAGCACCTTGGGCTCGCCATCCACCAGGGCCAGCATGTTGATGCCGAAGGTCTGCTGCAAGGGGGTATTCTTGTAGAGCGCGGCCAGCACGGTCTCCGGCTCCACATTGCGGGTGAGTTCGATAACGATGCGCATGCCCTGACGGTCGCTCTCATCCCGCAGGTCGGTGATGCCCTCGATGCGCCCGTTGCGCACCAGGTCCGCGATGCGCTCGATGAGCCGGGTCTTGTTGGTCTGGTAAGGGAGTTCGGTGACGACCAGGCGGTTGCGGTTGCGGCTCATGGCCTCCACGTGCACTTTAGCCTGCACCCGCAGGCGACCTTTGCCCGTGCTGTAGGCCTGGGCCAGGATGTCCTCATGGCTCCCATCCCGGTTCTCCCGATAGCGGTAGGCGATGCCGCCCGTGGGGAAGTCTGGGCCTTTGATGAATTGCAGCAGATGGGGCAGGGTGATGTCCTCCACCGCGTGGTAGTGGTCGATGATGAAGGCCAGCGCGTCCACCACCTCGTTCAGATTGTGGGGCGGGATGTTTGTGGCCATGCCCACGGCAATGCCCGATGAGCCGTTGAGCAGCAGGTTGGGCAGGGCCGATGGCAGAACCGTGGGCTCCTGCAGGGTCTCATCGAAGTTGGGCCGGAAGTCCACGGTCTCTTTGTCCAGGTCCAGCAGCAGGGTTTCCGCCATTTCGGTGAGCCGGGCCTCGGTGTAGCGCATGGCCGCGGCATTGTCACCATCAATGGACCCGAAGTTGCCCTGGCCGTCCACCAGGGGGTAGCGCATGGAGAAATCCTGAGCCATGCGCACCATGGCATCGTACACCGCGCTATCGTTGTGGGGATGGAATTTGCCCAGGACTTCGCCCACGATGCGCGCGCTCTTGCGGTGGGGATTGTCGTGACGCAAGCCCATGAGGTGCATGGCGTAGAGGATGCGGCGATGCACCGGTTTGAGGCCATCGCGCACGTCAGGGAGCGCGCGGGCCACGATGACGCTCATGGCGTAGTCGAGATACGCGGTGCGCATCTCGGTCTCGATGGGCGCGGGGAGGATTTTGGCAGCGAGTTGGGGCATGGTTTGGGATGGGGGAATAGAGTCGGTTGGATTTCGACGACTTTCTGGAGAGGAAGGTCAGATCGTTCTGTTGCGGTTTCCTCAATAAGGCGAAGATGGCGGCTTGGCTATGGGGAGATTGACGTGGTGGTTCTGAATGGAATTCGGTGCAAGGAGAAGGCCTCCACCCCAACCCTCCTCCATGTGCGGAGGAGGGGGCATTACCCGTTTGCAGACGAATTTACCGCCCCCCTCTTGCGGGGGGACCGAGGGGGGCTTACTTGCTCAATCGATCCAGGACCGGCAGGTCCTCCTCATCATGCAAACTGCGGCGGAGCTCCATGATCTGGTCGCGCAGGACCGCGGCCCGTTCGAATTCGAGCTGCCGCGCGGCTTCGTGCATCTGCTTCTCCAGCTCATCGATGAGGCGCAGGCGTTCGGGCCGGGGCAACGCGGTGAGGGTGGGAATGCGTTCGCCCTCCTCAGATGTGTGATAGACCGGGCCCGGCTCGGCCAGCGCGGCCGCGGCCCGCTCCTGAGCCACCCGCTGGGTCAGATCCCGCACAGCTTTGACGATGGATTGGGGCTCGATGCCGTGGGCCTGGTTGTAGGCCTCTTGGATGCGGCGGCGGCGGTTGGTCTCATCGATGGCCCGCCGCATGGAATCGGTCATCACGTCCGCGTACATGATGACCGCGCCCTCCACATGCCGGGCCGCGCGGCCGATTGTCTGGATCAGTGCGGTCTCGGAGCGGAGGAAGCCCTCCTTGTCCGCGTCCAGAATCGCCACCAAGCTCACCTCGGGCAGGTCCAGGCCCTCGCGCAGCAGGTTGATGCCCACCACCACATCGTACACGCCCAGGCGCAGGTCCCGTAAAATCTCCACCCGCTCGATGGTGTGCACTTCGGAGTGAAGGTAATGGACCTTGAAGCCCAGCTCGGCCAAGTAGTCGGACAGATCCTCGGCCATGCGCTTGGTGAGGGTGGTGACCAGCACCCGCTGGCCCTTCTGCACCCGCAGGTTGATCTCCTTGACCAGGTCATCCACCTGGCCCTGGGTGGGACGCACCTCGACGACGGGGTCCAGCAGGCCCGTGGGGCGGATGATCTGCTCCACGATCTGGGATGAGACCTCCCGCTCGTAGGGACCGGGGGTGGCCGAAACGTAGATGACCTGATGGATGAGCTCCTCGAACTCATCGAAGCGCAGGGGCCGGTTGTCCAGCGCCGAGGGCAAGCGGAAACCGTGATCCACCAGCAGCTGCTTGCGAGAGCGATCGCCGTTGTACATGCCCCGGATCTGAGGCGCAGTCATGTGGCTTTCGTCGATGAACATCAGGTAATCGTCGGGGAAGTAATCCAGCAAGGTCCAGGGACGGGAGCCGGGCGGGCGGCGAGACAGGGGCCGGGCGTAGTTCTCCACGCCCGAACAATAGCCCATCTCCCGCAGCATCTCCAGGTCATAATGCACCCGTTGCTGGATGCGCTGCGCCTCCAGCAGCTTGCCCCGTTCCTCGAACCATTTCACCCGCTCGGCCAGCTCCTGCTCGATATCCGCGATGGCCTCGACCAGCTTGTCCTGGGGCGTGATGAAGTGCTTGGCTGGGAAAATACTCAGCTCCTCCAGGCGGCGCAGCACCTCGCCCGTGAGCGGGTCCACCTCGGTCATGCGCTCGATCTCATCCCCCCAGAACTCGATGCGGTACGCGGTCGTGCCGTACGCGGGCATGATCTCCAGGGTATCGCCCCGCACGCGGAACGCGCCCGGTTGCAGATGCACGTCGTTGCGGTTGTAGTGGATGTCCACCAGATGCCGTAGGAGCTTGTTGCGCCGGGTGATCTGGCCTATCTCCAGGCGGATCATGACCTTGCCGTACTCGGAGGGATCGCCCAAGCCATAAATGGCAGAAACCGATGCCACGATGATCACGTCTCGACGGCTAAGGAGCGATGTGGTAGCGGCCAAGCGCAAGCGGTCGATCTCGTCGTTGATCTGCGCGTCCTTCTCGATGTAGGTGTCGGTGCGGGGAATGTAGGCTTCGGGCTGGTAGTAATCGTAGTAGCTGACGAAGTATTCCACCGCGTTGTAGGGAAAGAACTCGCGGAACTCTGCGTACAGCTGCGCGGCCAGAGTCTTGTTGTGGGCCAGCACCAGGGTCGGGCGCTGCACGGCCTCAATGACCTTGCCCATGACGAAGGTCTTGCCCGTGCCCGTCGCGCCCAGCAGGGTTTGATGTTTGTAGCCCGCGCGCAGCCCCTCGATCAGTTTGGCGATGGCGCCGGGCTGATCGCCTGTGGGTTGGAAGTCGGAGATGAGTTGGAATTCGGGCATGAAGAGAACGGTCGCGTGGTCCTAGACAGGTTAAGCAAGACAAAGGTCGAAGTTTACATGAACACGCGGATTTTTGGTAATTTCATCACAACC
>DUEQ01000177.1 GCA_011192085.1 Caldilineae bacterium | reverse complement strand
TTGCTAAGAAAGATGTTAGAATTCGGTCAGCAAAATGTTAGAACGAATCGATCCTCATCCAGTCTACTTGACATCCCATGTCCCATCCTATTCCCCTTTCCGAGCCCCTGTCCATGCTTTGGCGCGATGACACTGCGGTGGCAGTGAACAAGCCCGCTGGGCTGTTGGTGCACAACAGCAAATGGGCAGGGCCGAAGGAGACGTCGCTGCGACAATTGACAGCCCGACAGACCGGGCGGCGCACCTACCCCATCCATCGGTTGGATCGTCCAACCAGCGGGGTGACGCTCTATGCATTTAGCAGCGAAGCGGCCCGGGCCTGGCACCATCAGCTCCGCCAGCCCGACACGCGCAAGATCTATCTGGCCCTGGCCCGTGGGCGCATTGACGCGCCTCTCACCATCCAACGCCCCCTGAAGGAGGGAAATGCGCCTCGTCCGGCCATCACGCACATCCAGCCTCTGGCGTACAACGCCGATGAACATGTGACCCTGGTTACGGTCCGCATTGAGACCGGGCGCAGGCATCAGATCCGGCGGCATCTCAGCCGCATCGCCCATCAGATCATCGGGGATACGACTTATGGCAAAGGGCGCATCAACCGTCATTTTCGGGCGCGCTACGGCCTGCATCGCCTCTTCCTCCACGCCTGGTCGCTGCACATCACCCATCCCTTCACGGGCGAACGTCTGGCGATTCATGCTGACCCGCCGCCAGATCTCCTGCAAGTCATCCATCAACTTTTTCCAGATAGGACGCTGAAGTCTCCCCAATAGCCGCGTCTGTCATCCCAAAAGAGGTTCATCGCCATGGCTCAATCCCCTATCCCCATCCAGTGCCTGGACCTGCTGGAGCGCCCCTTGCTGGCTATCCTGGCCACCATCATGCCCGACGGCTCTCCCCAGGCCACGCCCCTCTGGTTCGATTACGATGGTCAATACATCCGGGTGAATGCCGCCCAGGGCCGCGTCAAGGAGCGCAACATGCGCCGCGACCCGCGCGTGGCCCTGGTCATTGTCGATGACCGGAATCCCTATCGTTATATCCAGATCCGCGGGCGAGTGGCGGAGATCATCGAGGGCGATATCGCCCGCTTGCACATCGATGAACTGTCTCGCCGCTATACGGGCCAGGATTGGCAATCGCCCCGCCCGGATGAGAAGCGGGTGTTGTTCTGCATCCGCGTCGAGAGCGTCTCATCCATGGGCTGATCTCCCCAAAGCGCCCCACTGGCCACTCCGCGCCGCACCCTTCAGTGCGCGCTTTCTGTGGTCAGGTTGATGAGCGCGACGCCGATGATGACCAGGGCGACGCCAATATGATGGCGGGGATGGAGAGTTTCTCTTGCCACACCATCCAGCCGATGAGGACGACGGCCACCGTGCCCAGGCCTGACCAGATGGCGTAGATGATGCCGATGGGCGCGCCTTGCTTTAACTGCAAGACTAGCCAATAGAAAGATGTCCCATACCCCACCATGATCAGCAGGCTGGGGGCCAGCCTGCTGAAGCCTTGCGAGAGCTTCAATGACGCGGCGCCCAGCACTTCGAAGGCGATGTGAGAAGCAAAAGGATGCATTGAGCGATGGTCATAACGTTTTTGATGAAGGTGATGGCAACTGCGAAGGTTCATGCCT
>DUEQ01000176.1 GCA_011192085.1 Caldilineae bacterium | reverse complement strand
CTGACGCCGCACATAATCGAGCAGCTCCCCCGCGTCCTCGTAGGTGGGGTACTGGGCGACAATAACCTCCAGCTCCTCCCGGGCGTTGTTCCAATCCTCGGCGTCGATGGCATCGCGCGCGGCGCGATAGCGTTGAGCCATCTCCTTCAACAATCGCGCCTGTTTGAGCCCCGTTTGAGCCGCGATATCCTTAGGGTCCCGCTCTAGAATGCTTTCGAAAGCTGCGATGGCGCCATCGTAATTTCCGATGGCGAGCTGGGATTGCCCTTCGTTGTAGAGCTCCACCAGGCCGGGGTCGGGCTGTCGGCCCGGAAAGCCGAACAATCTGTCCCCCGCCACCAGCACGATAACCAGCGCTGCGGTGATGAGGATGATGAGCGAGATGACCCAGGGCAGCCATCGCAGTCGGGTCCCCGCGGCGGGGCTGGCCTGATTCTGGGACTGTCCGGAATCCATCTCCTCCAGTTCGATGAACCAGTTGATCTCATCCAGCAGCGCAGCGATGCCCGGTCGCTGGGGCTGCAACTCTTGCAGCCGCGTGAACGCGGCCAGGGCTTGCCGCCACTGGCGTTGCTGATAATAGGCCATGCCTTCGGCGTAAAGGTTCTCCGCGAACTCCGCCTCCGAAACGACTTCCTCGGACTCGGGCTCCAGCAGAAGGTCCTCTTCCTCATCCGCCGAAAGTTGGGGATGCAATGGCGCGTTGGATAATGGATCGGTGGTCATGGAGAAAAACGAGCGAGTTTGATCGTGTCGGAGTCGTCATAAGATCGAATCTCAACGGGCGCGCTGGAGAAAACCATCGTACAAGGTGCGCAGGTCGTCGATGCTCCCTTCCTGGGCGGCGCTGGCCCTGTTTCCCCTCGCGATCTGTGGCAAAAACACCTGGTAGGGCTCCCACAATCTCACATCGGTCACCTGAGTCCAGGTGTTGAACCAGCCATCGTTGCGATTCCAATTTTCGATGCTGATACTGATGGTCTCATCGATCATATTGCGGGGGATGGGTGCGAAGGCTAGTTTCCACCCGAGGTCCGCCAGCTCCTTCCCTTCGTTCTGAAGCCAGTCAGCATAGGGCTGGCCATCGCGGAAGACCAGGGACAGGTCGCCGCCGAATTTCAGCCGCACGTCCAGGGTGTCATAGAGCCTCTGGTAGCGCTCGCTGAATTCCGTGTCGTAGGTGCGGATGCGGTACCAGAAGGTGAGGGTGGGGCGATCGAACACGTCGGGGCCGGGAATGCGAATGGTTTGGGTGATGGCGGCGGAGCCGACCGGCACCCTGCCCGGCTGGGAGAGGTCGTTGTTGGGACCGTAGTCGGGGGAGCCTAGTTGGGCGACGTTGATCACCTCGCCATCGGGGCCGGGCGCGCGTAAGACGTCCGCGGCCAGAGGGCCGCCGTAATTCCATACGCCGAATTCGCCGCCCGCGAAATCGCCATTCTGTAGGCGGTCCACATACACGCCCCAGGGCATCTCCACCCAGTCGGAGACGTTGCCCGCCCGGTCGTACGCGCGCACGCGGAAGAAATAGCGATGCCCGTAGGGGATCAGGAAGGTGTGGGAGGTCTTCCCGCTTTGCTGCAAACTCCAGATCCAGGCGTTGTTTCGACCATCGCGATATTGCACGTCGAAGCTCTTGAGGCCGCTACCCGCCTCCTGATCCACACCCTCCCAGGAGATGGGGACGCTGTTTCGTCGCTGATATCGATCGTTGGTTCGAAACTGGACATGAGGGGATGTGATGTCGACTTTGATGCGGGTCCTCTTCACCTCTTCGCGGTTGCCCGCGACATCCACGGCCTGGTAGGCCAGCTCGAACTGGTCGGTGGCGTCGAGGAGGATGACAGCCTCATGCTCGGCGTATTGCCAGGGGCCGTCGTTGATGCGGTAGCGCACGCCCGCCGGGCCAGAACCGTCATCGCTGGGGCTGATAAGCACCCGCACAGGGGTGATGTACCAACCTTCCTGGCCCTGGACGCCATCGAGGATGGTGAGGGTGGAGGTGGGCGGCGTGGCGTCGTAGCGCAGCCCCTTGCGCAAGACGGCCCAATGGGTTTCATCCACGTTGCCCGCTCGGTCCTCCAGCCACAGATAGACATCCCAGGCGCCCTCGCCGGGCGCGGCGACGTCCGCGGCCAGGCCGTCGGGAGGGATGCGCACGCCGTCGCGCGGGCCTTGGGGCGGCGATCCGATGCGATAGTAGGCCGCGGCCACGCCCGACAGATCCTGGGGATTCGTCCAGGTGAGGGTGAAGGTGTTGGTGAGGGTCCAGTCGTAAGGCTGCACCCCCATGTCGAGGGGTTTCCCGGGCGCGTCGTAATCGATCCGAAGAGTGGCCAGCCGCGCGATTTCCTGGTTACCGGCCTGGTCGCGACTGTAATAGTGGAGCACATGCTTTTCCTGCTCATCCACGTAAAGCGTGGTGGCGGAAATGTACTCGCTTCCGTCGATGCTGACCATGGTCAGCGCGGGGCCGGAGAGGGCGTCGTCGGGGGAGAGGGTGATGGTTACGGGCGAGACGTACCAGCCATTTTCGCCCGCATCCCCGGCAATGGCCAGTTGGGTGACCGGGGGCGTGGCGTCATATTTCAGGCTCAACGGGCCTGTCCACGCGGCATAGTTGCCATGATCCACATTCCCGGCGTTATCTTGCAACCACACATACGCGTTGAACTCGCCCTCGCCGGGCGCGTGCAGCCCTTCGATGACGCTGTTTGCGCCCGGATGCCATTGGCCATCGGTGGGCGACAGGGGCGGCTGCCCGATCTTCACATATGCGCCGGCGATGCCGCTGAGGTCGTTGGGCGGCAAAGCCATGACCAGGTCAAATTCATTGGTATTCGTCCAATGACGCGGGTTCACATCCCACGGGATGGGCGAGTTGGGGGGCAGGGTGTCGATGTGGACGCCGCCGGGGATGCTGGCGATGGGTTCTTCATGCCCCAACTTGTCCACCGAATAGAATTCGATGTTGTAATCGCCGCTTTCCGTCAATTGGAAGGAGTTTCCCGTTTGCCAGGGGCCGTTGTTGATGCGATAGAAGGTCTGATCCACCCCGCTGCCCTCATCCACCGCCACCAGGGTGATAGTCACGGGCTGGTTATACCAGCCATTGACGGGGCCGTTGGGTGACAGCACGGCGTAGGAGGTGGTGGGGGGGTATTGATCGATCCAGATGGCGGCTTCTTGCTCGGCTTCCCGATTGCGCGCCACATCGACGCTGAAGTAGCGGAAGCGATGTTTGCCGTCGGCGTGGATGCTCGCGGCATTGCCCTCTTGCCAGGCCCCATCATCCAGACGCCATTGGGTGGAGGCCACGCCCGAAGTGGAGTCCTGGGCCTGAAGGGTAAGGGTGACGGGGGTTTCGTACCATCCCTGGGCGTTGGGCGTTCCGTCGATGTAGAGGGTTGTATGGGGCGGCGTGGCGTCCAGTTTGAGCTCTCGGGGGGCGCTGTCGTTGCTGTTCCCCGCCACGTCCACGCCCCGACCGATGACGACGTGCTCCCCGTCCTCGTCGATGGTGTCAGTGATTTGTTCCACCCAGCCGAGGCCGTCCAGATTGTAGTAGACTTTGTCCAGACCCGATTCGCCGTCGAAGGCGTTGATGACCACATGAATGGCATCGGTGTACCATCCTTGAGCGCCCACGGGGCCAAAGGCGTCGATGAATACCGTGGGCGGGGTCTTGTCCCACTGCACGCCATCGGTGATGACCGCGCTCTGGGTGATGTCTGCGTTCCCCGCGGCGTCTTTCAGCCACAGATGGACATCGAAGCCGCCTTCGCTATGGGGCTGAATGTTCTCAATGCGCTGGATGTTCTGGCCCGAAACGCAGACTCCATCATCCGCATGGGCAGGCGCGCGACCCAACTTGTAACAGGCTGCGACCACGCCGCTGGCGTCGGTGGGGTTGGTCCAGGTTGCGGTCCAGGCGGGGTTGGTGGCGGTCTGCCACCCCGTGGGGGTCAGTTGCAGGTCCTGAGGGGCCGCGGGCGGCTGGGTGTCGATACGCACCTGCTGATCCGGGCTGATCTCCTGCGTCCCCAGCGCGTCGGAGATGGCGTAGCGGATGTAGTTGGTCTCGTCCTCGGCCAGCGTGATGGCGGTGATGGTCAGGGTGCGGCGGGTGGTGAGGGCGCCGCCCACCAGCAGGTTTTGGGTTATCCAATCGCTCCAATGGACGCCGTCGGTCGAGTATTGGTATGCGGCGTCGTCGGTTAACCCGTCTTCGTCGGTCACCGTCACCGAGGCGAGGATGGTGTGCGAAGTCTGCCATGCATCCGCTGGCGGCTGAAAATCGCCCCATGTGGCCGCGGCTTCGCCGAGGATGGCGTAGGCGAAGAGGCCCGCGGGGAGTAGCAAGGCCAGCGTGGCCGCGGTGAACAGGGCCAGGAGGAGTCTGCGAAGGGGATGGGGGGTGCCGTTCATAAGTCTGTAGAAAGAAAAAGGGACACGGAGGTGCGGCCAGCGCGCCCTGTCCAAGTCCCTGGCAGAAGTCGAAGAAGGTGGCGGAAATTCAGACCTCGAAGCGGTAACCTACGCCTCGAACGGTGGTGAGGTATTTGGGTTCGTCCGGATTTTCTTCGATTTTCGTGCGCAAGCGCCGCACATAAACCGCGATCTGGTTGGGATAACCGCCGTAGTTCTCGCCCCAAACGCTGTTGAGGAGCTGATCGTGGGTGAGCACCCGGCCCGCGTTGCGCATCAGGGTGTGGAGGAGCCGGGTCTCGATGGGGGTCAGCTCCACCACCTGGCCATCGGGCCGTTCCGCCCGGTTGGTGAGGGGGTCGAGGCGGATGCCCCCGCTTTCGATGCGGTCGGAGGGCTCGCCCAAGGCATACGCTTCGGTGCGGCGCAACACGGCTTTCACCCGGGCCAACAGCTCGGAGGGCTCGAAGGGCTTGGCCAGGTAGTCGTCCGCGCCCATCTCCAGGCCCGCCACCCGGTCGGAGGTTTCGCCTTTAGCGGAGAGGAAGATGACGGGGATGCCGTAGCGAGCCCGAATCTCGCGCAGGGTGTCGAACCCGTCCATGCCGGGCATCATGACATCCAGCAGGATGAGATCGGGCCGCTCCTGTTCAATGAGTGCGAGCGCGTCGCGGCCATTGTTCGCGGCCAGGACGTCGTAGCCTTCTTCGCGGAGCAGGAAGGCCGTCATTTTGACGCTGGGAGGATCGTCATCGACGACCAGAATACGCAGCATGGTTTCGGTGGCAGGAAAAGAGATTGGCATCGATCCTTCAGGGGGTTCATTATACCATCGGGCCATACTACGAGCAAGGAATCTTGGGATTTTCGGCGGATGGTAGGGAGGGAGGGAGGTCATGGTTGCGACGCGCGGAGCTGCAAGGGAAGATGATTGTAGGCTTGGGAGGAGGCGAAGCCCAGCCGCGCCTCCACGTTCAGGCCTTGCTGGATGTGGACGGCCACGGGATAGCTTGTGGTGGGGTAATAGCCCAGAGGCCGGGTCATGGCCCAGAGCATGTAGTCTCCCGGCTCCAGGTTGTAGAAAACGACGAGGCCCTCGCGATCGGTGGGCGCCACTCCGCGGGTGATGTTTTGGGCGTCTTTCAGGGTGATGACCATGTCGCTGATGACGGTGTCTCGGCCATCGTAGAGGCCGTTCTCGTTCTCGTCGAAGAAGAGGAAGAGGGTGATGTTGCTGGGGGCGGGCGTGG
>DUEQ01000175.1 GCA_011192085.1 Caldilineae bacterium | reverse complement strand
TGAAACTCACCGATCTCAAGATGAAAAAGATTCGCGTCTTCCTCGAGATGATCAAATTCGAGCACACCATCTTTGCGCTCCCTTTTGCGTATATCGGCATGGTGTTGGCCTGGGCGCAGAACGGGATGTTAGCCGCGCCTATGGACTGGAAGACGCTCTTCTGGCAATTCCTGTGGATCACCCTGGCCATGGCCTCGGCCCGCACCGCGGCCATGGCCTTCAACCGGGCCATCGATGCGGAGATCGACGCCCGCAACCCCCGCACCGCCAATCGCCCCATCCAGAAAGGAGAGATCAGCAAGAATGCGGTGTGGCTGGCGGGATTCGTCAGCCTGGCAGTATTTCTGTTTTCCGCCTGGATGCTGAACACCTTTGTGCTCATCCTGGCGCCCATCGCCATCATTGGCCTGGTGGGCTACGCCTACACCAAACGCTTCACCTGGCTCTGTCACATCTGGTTGGGGATTGTGGATGGCGCGGCCGCGGCGGGCGCGTGGGCCGCGGTGACAGCCAACCTGACCCATCCTATTCCCTGGCTCCTATGGGCCGCAGTCACCCTTTGGATCGCGGGTTTCGACCTGATCTACGCCTGCCAAGACGTGGAGACCGACCGAAAGGAGGGCTTATTCAGCATCCCCGCCCGCTTCGGCATCTCCGTGGCCCTGCGACTGGCCCAAATCTTTCACATCCTCACCGTCCTCCTGTTGGCCGCGGCGGGCGTGTTGGCCGGGTTGGGCTGGATCTACTGGCTAGGCCTGGTCATCGTGGCCGGATTGCTCATCTACGAGCACAGTCTGGTCAAACCTGATGACCTGAGCAAGGTGAACCTGGCCTTCTTTACCATGAACGGCTATATCAGCATCATCACCCTGTTGGCGGTGGTGGGAGGGCTGTGGATGTGAGTTTGCAAAGAGGGAGGCGGGGCGGTCTGTTCAAAATGGAGGGAACTGGCGATCCCTGGCGTTGGCGCGCGGCTTTCATGACGCTCATCCTGACTCTTCCCGCGCTTTACATCCTCTTTCGCCCCGGCTTCTTCGTCTCCGATGATGGCCGGTTTCACGTCTACCGCGTGGCCGCGCTGGCCCGGGCCTGGTTGGCGGGCGCGCTCCATCCCCGCCTCTTTCCCGAATTCGGCTTCGGCTACGGCCAGGCCGTACTCAATTTCTACTCCCCCCTGAGCTACTGGCCTGGATCCTTGCTCGCCATCCTGGGCCTGAACCCTGCCACAGGGGTGGAGTTCACCATCGCCCTGGCGTTGTTGTTGGCCGCCCTGGCCATGTTTTTCTTTGTGCGAGATCTATGGGGACCGGCCGCGGGCGTGCTGGCCGCGACCATCTACACTTATTATCCCTATCACCTCATCGACGCCTACGTACGCGGGGCTATCCCTGAGCTGTTTGCTTTCACCTTCCCCCCGCTGATCTTCTGGTCCTACACCCGCGCCATGTTGGTGGAGGACTCGTGGGAGAGTCCGCGAGCGTTGCTGTGGGGAGCGTTGGCCTGGGCGGGATTGGTCTTCACCCATAACCTCTCATCGCTGCTCATGGCCCTGGCCATCATCCCCTATGTCCTCCTGCTGGCCTGGCGCCCAGGCCCATGGCGACGTTTGTTGGGCGTGGCGGCTTCGCACCTGCTGGCATTGGCCCTGACCGCGGTCTACTGGCTCCCCGTTCTGGCGGAAAGCGGGGCCATGGGCCTGGGCATAGGCCCTTCGCGCGGGTACGAGAACCATCTGCTGGCCTTCTCACAGATCATCGCCCCCACCTTCAGCCACGATTATCGGGCCGCGTACAACGGACCGGTGATGCATCCCCAGAACTGGCTAACCATCGCCATCCTGCTGCTGGTGGCCGGGATGCTCATCTGGCGATGGCGTCAGCGTCGCGCACCCGTCCACAGCAGCATCCAGATCTTCTATCTGGCGCTGGCGGTCGTCGCCATCTTGATGACCTCCACCCTCACACCCCCCATCTGGCATCCCCTCACCCCCCTTCTGGGCTATTTGCAATATCCCTGGCGATTCCTCTCTCTGGCCGCGGTGGGCGTAGCCGTCAGCAGCGGCGCCCTTCTTCCACTGGTTTTCCCAGGCGCCCACCGACTTCCGACCCCTGATCTCCGATCTCTGACCTCCGGTCTCCGTCCTCTCCTCCTCATCGCCCTGATTTTCATCCTGGCCCTGCTGACCAGCCTGCCCAAACTGCCCTACGCGCCCCTGCCCATGTCCCCCGCCGACGCCTGGTTCCCCGAACGCATGTGGCGGGAGGACGCGGAAGCGGGGCAGGTGGGCGCCACCTGGACGGGTGAGTTTCTGCCCCGCACGGTCACAGAACAACGCTGGGCGTTGGGCCGACCGCGAGAGCATGCGATGGACGGCCCCATGCTGCTCGGCCCACCGCGCGTCACGGTGACCTCTGTGCAGCACGGAGGTATGCGCCTGCGCGTGGACTCCTCGACCGAGCTGTCCCTACGCCTGCATCAGTTTATGCAGCCTGGCTGGAATGCCCGACTCGACGGACAGCCCGCGGATATCCGGGCAAGTACGGAGCTGGGGCTGGTCACCCTCGATGTCTATCCCGCGGGCGAACACGCCATCGCTTTCGACTTCGGATACACACCGGCCCGAGTCATGGGCGCGTGGCTGGCGGCATGGGCCGCGCTGCTGTGGAGCCTGTGGGCCTGGCGCTCAGGCAGGAGATGGCTGGGGCTGCGAGGCGCGTCCATCGCCATGATGCTGATCACCGCGGCGCTCATGCTCAACAGCGGGGGCGTGGGACGGAGGTCCCACATCCCCGCGCCTGTGCAGGTGCAGGTAGGCGATGTAGCCCAACTCCTGGCCGCGGATGTGCGTCTCGCCCGCGTGTCCGGCTATCTCGAAGTCACCCTCTATTGGCTGGCGTTGAAAGAGAACGCCGTCGATTACCATGTCTTCGTGCACGTGGTGGATGGCGCGGGCCAGGTGGCAGCCCAGCACGACAGCTTCCCCGTGGGCGGGTTCACCCCCACCACCCGATGGCGACCGGGCGAGATCATCAAAGACGCGTATCATATCCCCTTGCCGCCTAACCTGCCTTCCGGCGACTATGAGGTGAAAGTGGGCATGTATCCCTACGCCGAAGTCATCCACAACCTGCCCGTCACCCCCCCTCAACCCGACAATCGCGCGTCTGTGGGGAGGGTGCATCTGCCATGAATGCACGCCGCACATTCCTCATCAGCCTGACGGTCTATCTGATCCTGGCGGGACTGGTTTCGGTGATGACGCCCCTGGGCGAAGCGCCCGACGAGGCGGATCACTACGCCTACGCCCGTTACATCGCCCTTCACCACGCCCTGCCCCAGGGTCCCGAAGTGACTCAAGGCAAACATCCGCCCCTGTACCACACCCTGGCCGCGTTGGCGGGGGGATGGACGGGCATGGGCCTATTCTTGCAACCCAACCCCGATGTCTTTCCCATCCGCACCGATGGCCCGGCCAACTTCTTCATCCACGGTCCCGAGGAGGGCTTCCCCTGGCGGGACGGACCGCTGGCCTTTCACCTGGCCCGGTTGCTTTCCGTGCTGCTGGGAGGCGCGACCCTGTGGGGAGCGTGGCGCATCGGCGCGGAGGCTTTTCCCCGCCACCCTGAGATCGGGCTGATGGCCGCGGCCTTTCTCGCAGGGCTGCCTGGCTATCTTTACATCAGCGGCGCGATGAACAACGACAACGCTGTGGGTGCATTCGGCGCATTGGCGCTGCTCATCATGGTGCGGATCATAAGACAAGGGCTTTCCTTGCATCGCACGTTGGCCCTGGGCATCGTTTTCGGGCTAGGGCTCCTTTCCAAGGTGGGGATGCTTTCCCTCTGGCCCCTGGCCGCGCTGGCCCTCATCGCGCCCATCTGGCCCCAACGTCACCAGGTTGAGGCCTGGGTGCAGGCCGGGCTGCATGTGCTGGCGGCCTGGGGCATGGGATTGCTGGTCGCATCCCCCTGGCTGCTGCGCAACTGGCGACTCTACGGCGATCCCCTGGGCTGGGGCCTGGTGCGCCAGACTGTGGACCTGCGGGAGGGGCCTGTGGACCTGGCGGTTCTCTTCTGGCTAGGCAAAGGACTTTTTACCTATTTTTGGGGACGATTCGGCGCGATCGGACAGATCTTTCTGCCAGGATGGGCCTATCTCCTGGCCGGACTCCTCTCCCTGGCCCTGATGACAGGCATCCTCTATTTTCTGGCCCGGCGTCCATCCCCCGCGCCCCGTCAGGTCTTTCTCATCCTGCTGTTGGTGGGCGCGCCCGCGCTCACCCTGGCGGGCGTAATCCGCTACACCGCCATCGCCCTGGGCACCGATCAGGCGCGGCTGATGTGGCCGAGCATCGCCGTCATCGGCGTGTGGGTTGGCGTGGGGCTGGCCGGCTGGTTGGAGATGTTGGGATTGACGTCGCGACTGCGGGCGTGGACCTTGGGCCTGGGAATGCTGATTGCCGCGTCCCTCGTCGCACTCGCCACGCTGTTCCTGCTGGTTCGCCCCGCCCTGTGGTAAACTATCGGAAAGCGTCAGCGCCCGGCGCAATCACCGATGCGGGCTGACCATCGACCATGTTAAACGCAAGAGGCGTTTTTTCCCTATGCTCGAACAACGCTTATCCCTTTCCCACACACACGATCTAGACGACATCGCGGCCAAAGTCGTCGCAGGCGAGCGCTTGAACTTCGACGATGGCATGCGGC
>DUEQ01000174.1 GCA_011192085.1 Caldilineae bacterium | reverse complement strand
GGCCTGTCAGAACCCTATCCCCTCGTCCCATCACACATTCCCTTATGAAAGGCGTCCGCAAACAGCTCGGAGCATTGGGAGAACAACTAGCCGTTGATCTGCTCATCCGCAAGGGTATGCGCGTGCTCGTTCGCAATTGGCGTTGTCATTTGGGAGAGATCGACATCATCGCCCGCGAAGGCTCGATCCTGGTCATCGTTGAAGTCAAGACGCGCCGGGGACGAGGCGCAGGCACACCCGAACAGGGGGTGGATATCAGGAAACAGCGTAAATTGTGCGAGCTGGCCCAATGTTATGTGCAAAGCGCGGGATGGGATGACGATGTGAGATTGGACGTGGTCGCGGTCGAACTCACTTCCTCCGGCAAACTGCTCCGGGTCACCCATTGGCCCGGCTCCATTGAATGTTGGGACGTATGGACGAGCGAGACGTGGTTCTAGTGGTAGTGGGACCCACCGCGGTGGGCAAGACCGCAACATCCTTGCTTCTGGCCCGCAAACTGGGTGGCGAGATCATCTCCGCGGATTCGCGGCAAGTGTATCGCGGCTTGGACATTGGCACGGCCAAGGCGTCTTCCAAGGAACGTCAAGAAATTCCCCACCATCTCATCGACATCCGCGAGCCCGATGAGACCATCAGCCTGGGAGAATACAAGGCCCTGGCCGACGCCACCATCGAGGATATCCTGGTCCGGGGGCGACTGCCCATATTGGTGGGCGGAACAGGCCAGTATGTGCGCGCAGTGGTGGAAGGCTGGCAGATCCCGCGCGTCCCTCCTCAGCCCAAATTACGGCAGGATCTGGAAGCCCTGGCCGCTCGCGAGGGCAAGGAAGCTGTCTTCGCTCGTCTCAAGGAGCTGGACCCGGCCAGCGCCCGAGCCATCGACTATCGCAACTTACGCCGCGTCATCCGGGCCATCGAAGTTACGTTGGCGACAGGTCGTCCCTTTAGCGAACTCCAGACTAAACAACCTCCACCTTGGCGCATCGTGCAGATCGGTCTCACGCGCCCCCGCGAGCTGCTCTACACCCGCGCCGACGCCCGCATCGAAGCCATGTTCGCCGCGGGCTGGGTGGAGGAAGTGCGACGGCTGCTGGCCCAAGGCTACGGGCCCGATCTTCCGAGCTTTGGCAGCCTGGGCTACCGCGATGTGGCCGCGTATTTGGCCGGCGAGGTGACTATGGAGGAAGCCAAGGCCCGCATCCGTCGGGCCACCCGGGCCTTTATCCGCCGCCAATACAACTGGTTTCGCCTCACCGATCCCCGCATCCGCTGGTTCGATCTGGAGGCAATCAAGGCGCAGGAGATCGCGGCCTGGGCTAAAGAGGCGATCAAATCGGAAAACCCGTAACTCCAGAGGGGCTCACTCGCCTAAGATCTCGATTTTATCGGGCAGGTTGGGCACAATGCACAGGAATTCGTAGGGCTCATCCCCGACATTCCTGTACCAGTGAGGAACGCCCGCGGGAATAAACAACACATCCCCCGCCCGCGCCTCAAACGTTGCATCGCCCAGGCCCACCAACGCCCGGCCTCGCAGCACATACTGCTCGTGCTCGATCTCGTTGGTATGCTTGGGCATGCCCCCGCCCGGCTGCATCACGAACTTGCGCATGGCGAAGTTCGGGCCTTCTTCCGGGGAGATGAGGACTTGAATGGTGGTTCCTTCGCCCGCCTCCACGACCTGGGTGGACACGTCGTCGCTGTGTTTGATGAACATATAAGATCTCCTGTACACGTGGTGTGGACGTAACTTTAACCTTTGCTCATTAATCTTTCTTCACCCGCATACACCCTAAACCCGCCGCGGCGGATGTACGCGACCAGCGTCATGTGCCATTGTCGGGCCAGGGCCACGGAACGGCTGGTGGGCGATGTGCGGGAGGCGATGACGGGAACGCCCATCTTCGCGGCCTTCCCCAACATCTCCGAACTGATGCGCCCGGTGGTGACGATGATCCGACCCCGGGGCTCCACCCCGGTCAACATGGCTTGGCCCCACAACTTGTCCAGGGTGTTATGGCGGCCTACATCCTCCGCGATGAGGAGGACCTGGTCGGGTGTGCAGAGGGCGGACGCATGCACCCCGCGGGAGATGGGATAGAGCGCCTCAGTGGCTCGCATCTCGTAATAGCGGGCGATGAGCTGTTCAGGTGTGAGATGGCGTTGGGGGAAGGGATCGGGGGTGAAGCGGGCCAGGTCATCGAATGTGACGCCGCCGCCGCATCCCGCGGTGCGGATAGCGTCCCCGTCATCGGGCAGGGGCGCGCTGCGGGTCAGCCACACATCCACACATTCGCCCGATGCGCCTACCTGCAGGTCAGCCACGTCCTCCGGGCCAGTGATGATTCCCTCGGAGCGCAGGAAGCCCAGAGCCAGCGCGTCCAGTTCCATGGGCGTGGCCATGAACCGGGCCAGCACCTGGCCGTTCACCTGGATGCAGACGCGCTTTTCCTCGATGACTGCGCCATCCACGACCTCCCAGTCGCCCGGACGAGGAACGTGCCAGGAGGTGGGAATAACGCCGGGAGGAAATTTGGAGGACAATGTCATACTCGCCAGACAGAAATGGAACGTAG
>DUEQ01000173.1 GCA_011192085.1 Caldilineae bacterium | reverse complement strand
TGTGGTTCTATGAGATCTTTATCTCGCCCGCTTTGGGGAGCAATTGCATTTACACGCCCACCTGCTCTCATTACACCTACGAGGCGGTGGAACGATTTGGCGTGATCCGAGGAGGATGGCTGGGGGTGAAACGCATCGCTCGCTGCACGCCCTGGCACGAAGGGGGCTATGATCCTGTGCCCGAAACCCTGGACGACGACCTCCATGATCATCACCCATGCGGGAACAAGAGACGACATTGACCTCCGTAGTTACATCGAACCCACTATCGGATAATAACAGCGTGACACGATCTAAAAAACGAATCCTCATCCTCCTGTTGGTCCTGGTCCTGGCCGCGCTTTTTCTGAGCGGCTGTGGCGGCGTGGACCCCAATACCGGGGAATACAAGCCAGGGATCTTCGAGCCGCTGGCTGCGCCTCTGCGCGCGACCATCGTCTTCTTCCACGACAATGTGCTGGTTCCCTTGTTTGGCGAAGCCAACATGTGGGGTTGGTCCATCATCCTGGTGGCCCTGCTCATCCGATTGCTGTTGCTTCCGCTGGGGCTCAAGCAGATGAAATCGATGAAAGAGGCCCAGGTCAAGATGAAGGCCCTCCAGCCGGAGCTGGATAGGCTGAAGAAGAAATACGCCAACGATAAACAAAAACTGCAACAGGAGCAGATGCGGTTGCAGCAAGAGGCGGGCATCATGAAGGCGCAGATGGCGGGCTGCCTGCCCACCCTGCTACAAATGCCCATCCTCTTCGCTTTCTACTATGCGCTTATCGGATTGGCCGCCCAAGGACGCACCGATAACGCAGCGTGGTACTTTATCCCCGACATCTCCCAGCCCCATTATAGCGAGGGGTTGAGCTGGCTGACCAACGACTTCACCCTCCAGAAACTCCTCCAGCCCGACATCTGGCCTTACCTCGTCCTTCCGGCGCTGCTGGCGGTCACCCAGTTCGCTATGACCAAATACACCCAGCAGGCTCAGCCCCAGGATGACAGCAATCCCGCCGCGGGCATGATGGGGTCGATGACCTGGGTGATGACCCTCATGTTCGTTTGGTTCGCCTTGCAGGTGCCCGCGGGCCTGAGCCTCTACTGGGTGGTGAGCAACGTCTTCGCCCTGGCTCAGCAGCTTTACGTTAACCGTCAGAAAGAAAAATGGGAAGACAGCATTGACTTGAGCGCCATCCATGTGGCCGCGGAAAAACGCAAGTCCGAAGGCGAGGGGAGCTCCGATGCAGCGCCCAAAGGGACGTCTTCTCAAGAAGCGGTCTCCGCCCCCGCCGTCCAAAAGACGAAACGCAAGCGCCGTCGCAAACGCTGATCTCCCTCTCTCCTTGCGCGAGTATGCAATATGCCCGAATTTGAAGCACGCACAGTCAAAGAAGCCATCGACAAGGGACTGGAGGCTATGGCCCTCGGCCCAGACGATGTGACCATCGAGGTCCTCGACGAGGGACGCTCCGGCGTCTTCGGCATGGGCGGTCGCCCCGCCCGCGTGCGCATCATTCCCAAGGGCGTTGACGACGAGGCCGCGCCCGCCGCCGAAACCGAAACGCCCTCTCAGGAAACTCCCGAGGAGAGGCCCTCCGCCGCCGGGGAAGGAGACCCTTCGGATCTTGATGAGGAGGCGGAAGAGGAGCAAGCCATCCTGGATATGGTCACTGATTTCCTACAGGGCATGCTAACGCGGATGCGTCTGAATGCAGCCGTCGAGGCCGAGGTGCTGCATGATGGGGAGGAGCCTACCTATCGGTTGAACATCACGGGCGATGATCTGGGCATCCTCATCGGTCGCCGGGCTGAGACCCTGGAATCCATCCAGTATCTCGCCCGCCTGGTCGTCAACCAGCGCACCCATCGCTGGCATCGCATCGAGGTGGATGTGGAGAATTACAAACGCCGCCGGGAGCAGAGTCTGCAACGCCTAGCCCGCAACATGGCCGATCGGGCGGTGAGCGAGGGGCGCACCATCGTTTTGGAGCCTATGTCTCCGCGGGAGCGCCGACTCATCCATCTCGTCCTGCGCGATCGCGCCGATGTTCGCACCGAAAGCATCGGCGAGGGAGACGAGCGCAAAGTCACCATCATCCCCCTGTAACCCATCCCCATGAACTTCTCCCAGACCTCCGCCTTGGTTTCGCGGGGGTTTGTTTTATCCCCCATGGCCACCATCCGTAGCGACCGTCCTGAAGTCACTCGCGAGCTGGCACGCGAGCTGGCACGCGACCTGCGCTCCCCCATCGTCATCGCCTTGTACGGCGATCTGGGCGCGGGCAAGACCCTGTTCACCCAGGCCCTAGCCCAGGCCCTGGGCGTCGCGCAGCCGGTGACCAGCCCCACCTTCACCCTCATCAATGAATATGATCTGCCTGGCGGCGGCAAACTCTTCCATGTGGACTGCTATCGCCTGCGCGACGCCGAGGCTGAGGCCATCGCCCTGGGGTTGGAAGAGTTATTCGACGCGGGCGTCGTGGTCATTGAGTGGGCCGACCGCATCGCCTCCCTCTTGCCCGAAAACCGTATCGACATTCACATCGAACATGCTGGCGAAGAGGAGCGACAGATCGTCATCCTGGATAGACGCCCAGACCGCGCAACCGCGTGACCACGCGACCGTACGATCAACTAACCATGCTCCTCGCCTTCGACACCGCCACCCAATTCGCATCCATCGCCCTCTATGACGGCGAGGCCGTGCGCGCGGAATTGAACTGGCGCACGAACCGCAGGCACACGGTAGAGCTGGCTCCGCAAGTGGACAACCTGATGCGGCTGGCGGGGATCGCGCCCCATGAGATCACCGCGCTGGCCGCGGGCATTGGCCCCGGCTCCTACACAGGCACGCGCATCGCGCTCAGCTTCGCCAAGGGCGTTGCTCTGGCCCGCAATCTGCCCCTCATGGGCGTTCCCATCCTCGACGCGCTGGCTTATCCCCACCTGCCCCAGCCCACGCCCCTCTGCACCCTGGCCGCAGCTGGCCGCGGGCGTTACGTTTGGGCCCTCTACCGCGGCGATTCCCCGCAGCCCCGCCGGTTGGGCGACTTTCATCTGGACAAACTCCCCGAGCTGCTGGCCCACTTGCAGCCACCCCTCCTGTTCGTGGGCGAACTGGACGCCGACGCCAGGGCCTTTCTGACGCAGACCTGGGGAGAGGAAAACGCAATCCTCGCCTCCCCCGCTCAGGCCACGCGGCGGGCGGGCGCGCTGGCCGAGCTGGCCTGGCTTCGGCTCCAGGCGGGCGAGATCGACGACCCTATTTCCCTCAGCCCCATCTACCTGACCTGATTCCATGTCCGAGCTCCCTTTCATCCTCGATGACATGACCGTGGACGACATCCCCGCGGTAATGAGCATCGAACGAAAGGTGTTTTCCGCCATGTGGACCAGCGGCATCTATCGCCGCGAGCTCACCGCAAACCCCTGGTCTCACTATCTCGTGCTACGCGCCACGCGCCCCGGGCTTCCGCCCATTCTCGCCTACGGCGGCGTGTGGAAGATGGATCTGAGCGCGCATATCCCCACCATCGCCACCCATCCCCAGCACCAGGGCAAGGGACTGGGCAGCTACCTACTGCTCCATCTCCTGCTGCTGGGCGAAGCCATGGGCTGCCGCGAGGCCACCCTGGAAGTGCGGGCGTCCAACCACGCGGCTCAGCGTCTCTATCTGCGCTACGGCTTTGACATCGCAGGCATCCGCCATCGTTATTACAACGACAATGGCGAAGACGCCCTGATCATGACCCGCCCCTCCCTGGTGCGAGAGGAGCTCCAGGCGGAACTCCTCCGCCTGCGGCCCCTTTTACAGCAACGCTGGCTTGAAGATGCGCAGACTTTTGCCCACTGAGCCGCTCGCCTCTTTGAAATGAACCCTTCATGACCTCCCAAGACGCCCTCGATCAACTCGCCGCGGCAATCCGCGCCTGTCGGAAATGTCCGTTGGGGCGGCTGCGCACCCACGCCGTGCCGGGTGAAGGCCCTGTCCATGCGGAGATCATGTTCATTGGCGAAGCGCCCGGCTATTACGAAGACCGGCAGGGGCGTCCCTTCGTTGGGGCTTCGGGCAAGCTGTTGGAGAAATTGCTCGCGGATATTGGGTTCACTCGCGAGGACGTGTACATCACCAATGTGGTCAAATGCCGCCCGCCCGCCAACCGCGACCCGCTGCCATCTGAGATCGAGACCTGCGCTCCCTGGCTTCACCGCCAGATCGCGCTCATCGATCCCTTGCTCATCATCACCCTGGGCCGCTTCTCCATGGCCCAATTCTTCCCCCCCAGCGCCCGCATCACCCGCGTGCACGGCCAACCCCTCATGCAAGAAGATCGGATCATCATCCCCATGTTTCATCCCGCGGCCGCCCTGCGCAATCCCAACTGGATGCAGGCCATGGAGGCCGACTTCGCCCAGATTCCAGCGCTGCTGGCGGCGATGCGGGTGAAGCGGGCCGCCCGCGACCAGGACGCCTCGCCCCCTCAACAACTCAGCCTCTTCTAGCGCGACGCCAAAGCTATCTTCAGAACCACCCATGACAGAACGCGAATCTCCCGACAATAACATTCTGCGCATCATTCCCCTGGGCGGCCTGGGGGAATTCGGCAAAAACATGATGGTGTACCAGTACGCTGACGCCATCATTATCGTCGATGCCGGCCTCATGTTCCCCGAAGAGGACATGCCCGGCATCGATCTCGTTATCCCCGACATCAGCTTTCTGGCCGAGAATGCGGAGAAGATCCAGGCCATCATCCTCACCCACGGCCACGAAGATCACATTGGCGCGTTGCCCTATCTGCTGCGGGAGATCCAGGCGCCTGTTTACAGCGCGCCCCTTACGCTGGGCCTCATTCGTAACAAATTGAAAGAGCATCGCCTTTCTGGCGAGGCGGACTTGCGGGAGATCGATGACAACAGCCTGCTGGAAATCGGCCCCTTTCGCATCGAATTCATCCACCTCTGCCACTCCATCCCCGACGCCCTGGCGGCGGCCCTCCACACGCCCGTGGGAACCATCCTCCACGTCTCCGATTTCAAATTCGATCCCCACCCGGTGGATGGTCGCTTGACCGACGAGGCCAAACTCAAACGCCTGGGGGATGAGGGCGTCCGGGTGTTGCTCTCCGATTCCACCAACGCGGAAACGCCTGGATTCACGCCCTCCGAGCGGGAGCTGGAAACGACTCTGGACGCCATCATCGGCAACGCCAAGGGCCGGGTGATCCTGGCCACCTTCGCGTCGAACATCTCGCGGGTGCAGCAAGTCATCCAGGTGGCGACGCGGCATGGGCGCAAGGTGGGGGTCACGGGCCGCAGCATGATCCAGAACACGCGCATGGCCACCGAATTGGGGTATCTCACCCCGCCTCCCGGCGGCTTGATGACCCCCGACAAAATGAATCACATCCCGCCCGACCAGGTGGTGATCATCTGCACCGGCAGCCAGGGCGAGCCTACCAGCGCGTTGGTGCGCATGAGCCGAGGTGAGTACAAGCACCTCAAGATCGGCCCGGGCGACACGGTCATCGTCAGCGCCACACCCATCCCCGGCAACGAAAAGATGATCCAACGCACCCTGGATAATCTCTTTCGCCTGGGCGCGGATGTGTTCTACGACGAGCTGTTCGATGTGCATGTCAGCGGGCATGGCAGCCGTCAGGACCTGAAGAAACTCATCGAGCTCACCCGGCCCGATTACTTCATCCCCATCCATGGTGAATATCGGCAACTGGTGCTGCACGCGCGCCTGGCCCGCGAAACCGGCGTGGCCAGCGATCACATCTTCGTCATCGAGGATGGTCAATGCATCGCGGTGACGCCCGACAGCGTCTCGCCCGGCGACGTCGTCACGAGCGGGCGGGTCTTTGTGGATGGGTCGGGCGTGGGCGATATCGGCGCGATGGTGCTACGAGAACGCCGCCGCCTGAGCCGAGATGGCTTCCTGGCCGTGATCATCGGCCTGGAGGCGGACACGGGCGATGTGCTCCTCGGACCGGAGATTCTCACCCGCGGCTTTATCTACGTCGAGGAATCGGAACAATTCCTGGAGGAAGCGAAGGAGGTGGTGTGGGACGTGCTGGATGAATTCGAGGAAACCGCCCAAGTTATC
>DUEQ01000172.1 GCA_011192085.1 Caldilineae bacterium | reverse complement strand
GGCTTTGCGAGTCATGGGTGGCCGCATCGCTCATGGCCACGGCATCCAGAAGGACTTCCTGGCCTGGGAAGCCCAAGGTAGAGGCTTTGTGGGCCCAGTACATGCGGCCTGAGGATTTGACGACCGTGCCTGCTCCGTCGTCGGCGTTGATCCAGGGGTGTGGGCAGTGGTGGCGGTCGGGGCAGCGGCAGGGTTTAGTCGTGCGGGGATGGGATTTGCGTCGCCTGGGGGTGTTTTTGTTGTTCGGCGTTTTCCCGCTTTTCCCAGGGGTTTTTTGGTCTTCTTGGCCGTTAGGGGGTGAGTCAGCAATGGCTGAAGTACAGGTGGAAGGGTCGCTGCACGGCGACGCTTGTAGATTGCCGTTGTGGGAAGAGACGGGTTGTTGGCCGTCTGGTGGCCTGTGGGTGGAGCAGCCGCGGGAACGCTCCGAGGCTTTCGCCTCTGGCAGTTGGAGGACCACCATGGAGGAGTAGGCCAGGTAGTGGGTGGTATCGTGAACGATGGTGACTTCCGGTTTGATGATCTGCTTTTGGAGGTTCTCTTGGACGGACTGTTGGGCCAGCTGTTCCCACAGGCCGGCTTGGGTCATGATCTGGTCGAAGTGTTGGATTTTGCGGAGGCTGGCGATGTCGGTGTGTCGTTCCGGTTTACTCGGGCGAGGGATGGTGAAGCCGCAGGTGCGGGCGAAGGCGGGATTTTCGCGGAGTTTCTTGTGGACGAACTCCGGTTCGGGTGGTTGGCCGCTGATGGCTGTGCCGAGGAACGCTTTGGCGAGGGCGAAGAAGCACTTGGGCGGTCGGCCGGCGAGGCGGAGGGGAGTGACGCCGGGCCGCAGGCTGGCGGGGTCGATGCGGAGGGTGGGCGGCTCAGGGGCTGGTGCTGAAAACACCACCGGAGCGTCTTTGTTGAGGGTGGGTCGGGCGAAGAGCAGCCGCTGGGTTGCCTGTTGGTGTGTTTCGCGGTTAGGCGGTGGCGGGTCGACCTGGCGCTGCTTGCGCTGGAGGGCTTGTCTTTGGTTGAACAGCCAGAGATACTCATAGTAG
>DUEQ01000171.1 GCA_011192085.1 Caldilineae bacterium | reverse complement strand
CCCTTCCTATCTGAATGATACGTTGTCCCATTACAAGGGTCAACACCTCTTTCCATGACCACATTTCAACCCGCGAGTCTTCAGCTTACAGGCTTGCTTTCCTATCTCCAGGCCCGGCCCGAGTTCCGTGAGCTGACCCAGGATCTGCGCGCGGGCGAAAAACCGGATCACCCGCTGGGGATCATCCCCGCGGCCCGGAGTTTTGTAGCCGCAGGTCTGGCCCTGGAGCTGAACCAGCCCATCCTCCTGCTCACAGCCCGGGCGGACACGGCTATCCTCCTGGCAGACCAGCTTCGGGTCTGGCTGGGCGAGGACGCGAGCCGGGTGTGCCGCTTCGCGGACCCGGACGCGCTGCCCTTCGAGCGCATCCCCTGGAGCCGGGAGACGCGAAGGTTGCGGCTGGCCGCGCTGGCCGCGCTCAGTCGCTGGGGCCGACCGGGGGGGCCGGACCATCCCCCCCTGGTGGTGAGCTCCATCCGGGCGCTGATGCAGCTGACCGCGCCGCCAGGCCTGTTCCGACAGGCGCTGCACACCCTGCGACGAGGGCAGATGGTCGATCTGCGGGCGTTGTTGCAACGCTGGCAGCGAATGGGATATGAACACACGTCTGTGGTGGAGATGCCGGGCCAGTTCAGCCGCCGCGGGGGCATCCTCGATATCTGGACGCCCGCGGAGCCCTGGCCCGTGCGCATCGAGTTGTGGGGAGATGAGCTTGACCATCTCCGCTACTTTGATCCGGCTACGCAACGCACCATCTCCAATCATCATCCTGACCGCATCCTCATCGGCCCGGCCAGTGAAGCCTTGCTGAATAAGGGCCCCGAGGCCGCGGCCCGCCTGCAGCAACTGGACCTCGGCGCCTGCCATCCTCCTGCGCAGCTCCAATGCGAGCAGGATATCGACAACCTGGCTGAGAGCAACGCGTTTCGGGGCGTTGAACTCTACATCCCCTACCTTTATCAACGCTCCGCCACCCTGCTGGATTACCTCCCCGGGGAGGGATTGCTTCTCATCGACGGGGCCGCGGACGTGGCCGCGCTGGCTCTGGACCTGGAAGGCCAGGCGAGCCAAGTCGAGAAAAACCTGATCAAGAGTGGTGAGCTGCCCGAAGGCTTCGCCAGCGGCCTGGCCGATTGGGCCGCACTGCGAGAGGCCATGGAGGCCCGCGGGCCCGTGGTGTTGGGGCAAGGCAAGCTGGATGGTCACAGCACCAGCGTGGGCTCCTCCCTGGGCCGCCTCTTCCATCCAGGTCCCCGTTGGGGCGGGCAATTGCGCCGGGTCATCGAGCAGGTGGATCGCATGCGATGGGTGGATCGGGTGGTCATGGTCACCCGTCAGGCTCAGCGTCTGGTGGAACTCTTTGATGAGGCGGATATCCCCGTCACCGTGCAAACTCGGCTGACGGACCTGCCTCCCCATCGCAGCATGACCCTCTTGCAGGGCCAGTTCGATGAGGGCTGGCGGCTCTCCGCGCCGGATGAGAGCCTATACCTCCTCACCGACGCCGAGATCTTCGGCTGGGGCAAGGCTAAACGCCGCCGTAGCCGCACCCCCCGGCCTGTCGCGCCCGAATCCTTCTTCGCCGACATCCAGCCCGGCGATTACGTGGTGCATATGGACCACGGCATCGGCCAGTTTCAGGGGCTCACCAAGCTGGCGATGGATGGCGTGGAGCGGGATTATCTGCTCATCACTTACGCCAAAGGGGATAAGCTTTACGTGCCTGTGCATCAGGCCGACCGGCTGGCCCGCTATGTGGGACCGAATGCGGATGCGCCGCCTTTGAATCGTTTGGGCACGGCTGATTGGGAGATGGCCAAACGCCGCACAAAGAAAGCGGTGGAAGCCATTGCCCAAGATCTACTCATGCTCTACGCCAAACGGGAAACCCTGCCCGGCCACGCGTTCGCGCCCGACGGCGAATGGCAGCGGGAGCTGGAGGCCTCCTTCCCTTATATCGAGACGGAGGACCAGCTTGTGGCCATCGAGGCGGTGAAGCAGGACATGGAGAAGCCCCAGCCCATGGATCGGCTCATCTGCGGGGATGTGGGCTATGGCAAGACCGAAGTGGCGCTGCGGGCCGCGTTCAAGGCCATCATGGATGGCAAACAGGTGGCGATCCTGGTTCCCACCACGGTGCTGGCTCAACAGCACTACAAGACCTTTTCCCGACGCCTTAAGAGTTTCCCAGTGGAAGTCCACATGCTTTCTCGCTTCCGCACCCGAAAACAACAACGGGGAACCATCGAAGGATTGAAAAAGGGAACGGTGGACATCGTCATCGGCACCCATCGCCTCCTCTCCAAGGATGTCGAGTTCAAGAACCTGGGCCTGCTCATCATCGACGAGGAGCAACGCTTCGGCGTGAAGCATAAGGAGCGGATCAAGCAGCTCCGCACGCAGATCGACGTCCTCACCCTCACGGCTACGCCCATCCCTCGCACCCTCTACATGAGCCTGACCGGGGTGCGCGATCTCAGCACCATCGACACCCCGCCCCTGGAACGCCGCCCTATCCAGACCACGGTGGCGCCCTACGATGATACTCTAGTTCGCAACGCGATCCTGCGAGAGCTGGACCGGGGTGGACAAGTCTTCTTTGTACATAATCGAGTGCGGGGCATCGAGCAGATGGCCAACAAGCTGCGCAAGCTCGCGCCCGAGGCTCGCATCGCGGTGGGGCATGGTCAGATGCCGGAGCGAGAACTGGAGAGGGTGATGATGGCTTTCGTCGAGGGCGAGTACGATGTGCTGGTGAGCACGACCATTATCGAAAGCGGCATCGACATCCCCAACGCGAATACGATCATCATCAACCACGCGGATAAGTTCGGCCTGGCGCAGCTCTATCAGCTTCATGGCCGGGTGGGGCGTAGCGCGGCCCGGGCCTACGCCTACCTGCTCTACAATAAACACGCATCCCTTTCACCCGAGGCCCGTCGACGGCTGGAAGCCATCCAGGAGGCCAGTGATCTGGGCGCGGGCTTCCGCATCGCCATGCGCGACTTGGAGATCCGGGGCGCGGGCGAGCTGTTGGGCGCGAAGCAACATGGGCACATCGCCGCGGTGGGATTCGACATGTATGTGCGACTCTTGGCTCAGGCCGTAGAAGAGCTCAGGGAGCAGGGGCATCTGCCTGAGACTGTGGACGCGATCAAGGGCTTGCTTGCGCCTCTCACCCCCACCATCCAGCTCGATCTCCCCCTGCACGCGGGCATCCCTCGCGACTACATCGAGAACGATGAGCTGCGGTTGCAACTCTACCGCCGCATCGCGGGCCTGGGCTCGTTGGGCGAGCTGGATGACATGGCGGAGGAGCTGGCGGATCGGTTCGGGCCGCTGCCCCAGGCCGCGAAGGACCTGCTCTTCCAGGTGAAGGTCAAGCTCCTGGCCTCCCGTGCGGGCATTACCGCCATTGGTCGGGATGGCGACCAGCTCATTGTGCGCAGTCCCGCGGTGGCCCGGCTGTCCCGGCTAGCCCTCCAGCATCATCTGGGCGACCAGGCGCGAGTGGGGTCTCGGGCCATCTGGGTGAAGATCGATGGGGCGGGCGCGTGGCGGGCTCGTTTGCTGCACGTGCTGGATATCTTGAGCGCGGGCGTAACGTAGCAGGCGACAGGGGCGGCCGCCTGCTGATGCTTATGAAAAAGACTTTCGCCACCTGGCGCGGGCAGCCGATTCCGTAATGCGTGATGCATAACGCCCTTGCGTTTCACGCATTACGCTCATTGGAACCTCGGCCAACGTTGGTTCGGAAGCCTTCCCGTGAGCCAGGACAATTTTATTTTCAAAGCAGGAAAGCAAAACGCCCCGGCGGGGAACCGGGGCATTCACGCAAAGGGAGAATCGAATGTCTCTCAGGAGGTGGATCAGGCAGCTTTCTTGGCCGCGGGCTGCTGCGCCTTGACCGGCTCGGCCTCTGCGCTCAGCTTCTTGTCGAGCTGGCTGACCTTGCGGGAGAGCGCGTTGATCTTCCTGGTCAGTTCATCTATATCGCTCTTGCTGGGGATGTTCATGGCGTTGAGGATGGACTGCACCCGCTGGGCGAAGGCCTCCTCCGCTTTGTTGACCAGCTCCTCGGTCTTGCCGACAGGCTCTTCGACCTTCTTTGAAACCCTCTCTGTGACTTTGCCCGTGACCTCTTTCTGGGTCTCCTTGGTGCGAGACACCAGCTCTTCGACGAGTTTGCGGCCTTCCTTCTCGGTGATCTCGCCTTTCTCAACCAGGCGATTCACCTGGGTCTCGATCTCATCCTTGGTCAGGGCGACCGCGCCAATGCTGGCGAGCAGCAACGCGCGGGCCCCCTTATAGACAGGGCTCACAATGGGCTGAGCGGCTTCTTCAACTTTGCCAACGACTTTTTGAGTGTTTTCTTTCACGGCATAGATCATGGTGGGGAATCCTCCTATCCCTGG
>DUEQ01000170.1 GCA_011192085.1 Caldilineae bacterium | reverse complement strand
TCACGATGAGTATGACCGTCTTCTCAAGTGAGCGAAGCAAATCCGTCGCCAAGTCGCCGCCCAACAAGCGCTTGCACCTGACGCCGCTCCGCTGCGCTTCGCGGCGCAGGTGAAGCGCAAAACGTTAGGCACAAGTCCACAAGATCCATTTCACAAGACAGGAGGTGTTCCAATGAAACGGTTCTACTGCTTAAGCGGCACCCTCGTTCTGGCGGCACTGCTCGTGGGGTTGGTCTTACTCGTCTTCCCCACGTTAGCCGCCGAGTCTATTCCCGATCCATTGCCGGTTCCGACAGGTGGTCCTCTTCCACCCCCTTCAGATTACCTGCTCGTTCTCTCTGTGGCCCCGCCGGACCCGGCGGAAATTCCGTCGAACCTGTCCCGCGACCAGGCCGTCGGGTACGCCCGCGACTTGATCTATCGCCAGGCACAACCGATTCTGGACGACCTGGCGAGGCTGCGGGCCAAAGGGGGCATCACGGGGTTTGAAGTGCGACCTGACCTGCACGGCGTGATGGTCACCGGTGCTACGGCGCAGGCGATCGGAGAACTCTCGCGCCTGCAGGGGGTGGTTGCGGCGATGCCCTATGTCGACGAGTCGCCTACTTGCGCCGTTGCAGCCGCCCAGGCGCTTCCCGAGCAGGTACTGGGTATGAGCCGTGTGGCCGCCGGTGGGTCCTTACGCCTGCGGACAACCGCACTGGCTCCTCAAGCCACCGATCCCAGCATCGATATCTATGCCCCGCCCGGAGGATACTGGAGTTCCATCTCCGGGAAGACGACGCCGAACACATCCGTGACCATGCGCATCCTGCGCGGCTGGCGGGTTATCGCCACCGAATCCACCACCAGCTACAGCAGCGGCTACTACTATTTCTATCCCTCCTGGCAGTCGTGTCCCACCCGGGGGTATACCTGGAGCCTACGTCCGGGCGACGTGGTGGAGGTGACGGCTCACGGCAATACCGTCAGCACCGTCGTTGCCAGACTCTCCGTCTGGGTGGATCCGGAGACGGACACCGTGGCCGGCCGGACCGATCCCGATCGTTCCGTAGAGGTGCTGCTTTACGATAAGAGCAGTAATCCCTGCGCCGGGAATGCCTACTCCAAGACCGTCGATCCAGACGGGAGCGGCAACTTTAGCGCCGATTTCACCGGTCAGGTGAACTTTGACCGCAAGGCCTATGCGGCCGTCTATGCCCGCGATGGCAACGGCAACAGCACCTATGCCTGGTTCTATGCCTACCGCATCGCTGCACGGTTTGACGGCAGCAGTTTTGAGGGGTACTTGAAGCCGGAGGTCAACTTCACCGCCACGCTGAGCCGCACGGGGGGGATCGTTTCCACCTACAGCGGGGAGAGCGACGCTAGCGGGCATTACTACGGCTGGTTCACGGACACCATCCGGTCTGGAGATGTCATACAGGTCAGCGGCGGTGGGGTGAACATCGAGTATGATGCCACCGACCTGGATGTGACGCTGGACCACACGACCGACCGGGCCACCGGTACCACCGGCGCCAACCGGTTGGTGGTAGCGAAGTTCTACAAGCGCACCTGGGGGGTTGTCCGAACCGCTTGCTCGTGGGGCTATGATTGCGCCTATGGCACGGCCGATGGGTCCGGCGCTTTCACTTTGACCGCCGACGATGTGGATCTGGCACGCGGCGACTACGCCCATGTATTCGTCTACGACGCCGAGGGGAATTACCAATATGCCTTGTATCGCCCTGTCCCGGCAGTCGTC
>DUEQ01000017.1 GCA_011192085.1 Caldilineae bacterium | reverse complement strand
TTTTTCACACATTACCGCTGATCCCAGGGTACGAAGGGGTAGAGGAACTCTTTCACTGCGGCTTCCTTGGGCCAAACCGTGTAGAGTCCGCCATCGGTGTAATTCTGCATCACCGCCATGGGCTTGTAGATGTTCATGCCCTGCTCGTTGAACTTGAGCTTGCCATAGAAGGAATCATAATCCAACGCCGCCAGGGCGTCCCGCACCTTGTCCTTGTCCAGGCCTCCCGCAGCTTCGATAGCCTTCTGATAGGCGATGAGCGCGGCCGCGGATTCCGCAGCCTGATACGGAGGCGTCTCGCCATACTTGGCCTCGTAAAGCTCCGAGAAATGCTGGGGGGTGCCGAAGATGTCATCGCTTTCGTACTTCAATTCGGGCGTCCACTGCGCCGCGCCCAGCACATAATCGGCATCCTTCCCCAGGGCCTTACGGAATTCAGGGGAGGTGGGGCCGACGCTGAATCCAAACACCTTGGGCGAAAGCCCCAAGTCCTTGGATTGCTTCATGACCAGGATGCTGTCTTGCAAGTGTCCGGCGCCCAGCACGATGTCGGGATTCTTGGATTTCATCGCCGTGATCAGAGATGAGACATCCTTGGCCGCTTTGGCGTACTTATCGAAGTACACCACTTCCAGCCCCTTCTCTTCGGCGTACTCCTTGGCGCCTTGGGCCACCTCCAGCGCAAACGCGCCATTCTCGATGACGATGGCCACGGTCTTCAGGTTCGGGTCCTTGTCCAGGGCCATGTCGATAATGTCTCGCAGGTAGTTGGGCGCGGGAGTCAGCACAGCGAAGGAATACTTGAAGCCGCGATTGAAGATCT
Organism: Caldilineae bacterium; assembly: GCA_011192085.1. Lineage (GTDB taxonomy): Bacteria > Chloroflexota > Anaerolineae > J102 > J102 > M2005. The sequence continues at coordinate 525 of DUEQ01000017.1, read as the reverse complement.
TGGTGGCAGCGCCGTTGGCTTCTACCATGGGCACCTTGTACTTCTCCGCGATCGCGGTGGTGGCGAAGGTGTTGCCGGAGCCATAGGGGCCAAGCAAGAACGTCACCTTATCCTCTGTGATGAGCTTCTCGACCAATTGGGCGCTGCGATCGGCGTTGCTCTCGTCATCGTAAATCTTCAATTCCACCTTGCAACGCTTGTCACCCACAGGGATGCCGCCCTGCTTGTTGATCTCCTCCACATAGAGCTCATATCCGTTCTTGACGTATTCACCCTCTTTGGCGTACTTCCCGGTCAAGGACACCGCGGCGCCAAAGACCACCTTACACTCCTCGACGCTGGCTGGCGCTTTCTCCTCGGCGGCTTGCTCTTGAGTGGGCGCAGGAGTCGCCTCCTTGCTGCACGCCGCCAAGGCCATGACGGCAATCAGCAGGACCACAAATAGGATGAGCAGCTTCTTCGACATTTCCTTACTCCTTTTGAAATGGGTGAGGGGTGGAAAAAATAACGATTACAACGACACGA
>DUEQ01000169.1 GCA_011192085.1 Caldilineae bacterium | reverse complement strand
TTGGCTTTGAGAAATTCGGTCATCCAGTCTTTGCCGCTGGCGTCTTTGGGGTCTATTGCGGGATCACCGGTGTACTGATGGATTTCGGGACTGAGAATGAGGATATTGGGGTCCGCCGCGCGCATTGCCTCGGCGAATTTGAGCCATTGTTCGTTGTAGTAGGCCGTATCCCATTCTTCCCAGCCCTTTTTGTATTCGTACAGGCTGGGTTCGTTGCCGATGCCCCAGAAGCGGATGTTGTAGCCTTTCTCGGTGTTGGCGTAACGCACCAACGCCGCAGCTTGTTCCGGCGAGCCACCCGGCATGCGTACGTTGATGTAAGGTTCTGCGCCTAGCTCCTGGGCTAGGGCGACGAAGGCGTCCAACTGATAGGGTTGGATGTCGTTTTTGTCGCCCCACTCGCCGCCAGGCCAGCGCAAAATGGTCAGATCCAGGTTTTTGGCCAGGGGAAGGGTTTCGGGACGCAACGAGACCCAAGGTCCGTAATTCGCGCCATACACCAGCGGACTGATTTTGCCTAACTGTTGGTCCGTGTCCACGTAGATCACGTCGGGAACAGGCGTGGGTGCAGGCGTGAAGGTGGGCAACGGGCCGGTAGGAGCCGGTTTTGCCGATGCTGGCGCTAAAGGTGTGGGCGTTGGCGGGGCAAGTGACGGTATTGGCGTATCAGGCGCAGCCGGGAGCGTTGGCGTTTCGGACATGGTCCTCTTCCCATCGCACGCGACCAGGAAGAGAGCCAGGATGGTCAGGAAGAGGATTAAAGAGGGGCGATGGCGGGACATGGAGGCTGAGAGGGCGCTGGATAATATGAATATGGAATGCCGCTACTTTTCCACACCTGTGATGACCACGCCTTGGATGAACCAGCGTTGAGCCAGGAAGAAGATGAGGACGGGCAACACCAATGCCATCATGGCCGCGGCCTGAATGAGTGGAGGACGGGTGCCCCAGATGCCGTTGAAAAAGGACAGCCCCACGGCGATAGGTTGCAACTCAGGTTTGGTGGAGAGGTAAATCAGGGGGCCGAAGTAATCATTCCAGGCCCAGACCAGGTGGAAGAGGGCAACCGCGAGGACCACGGGCCAGGAGAGGGGCAGGATGATCGACCAGAGAATGCGAAAGGGGCCAGCGCCGTCGAGGCGGGCCGCGTTATCCAGATCAAAGGGGATGGTCAAGAAGTACTGCCGCAACAGAAAGACATTGTAAGCATTGGCAAAGAAGTGCGGCGCCAGCAGAGGCAGCCATGTGCCCACCCAGCCGATCTTCACAAAGAAGGTGTACATTGGCACGATAGTCACCGCGCCGGGCAGGAAGATGGTGGAGATGAGAACGATGAAGAGGATATCCCGGCCGGGAAAGCGGAATCGGGCGAAGCCGTAGGCCACCAGCACCGACGAAATCAGCGTGCCGATGATACCGATAATCGCCAGCATCAATGTGTTGAAGAAAAGCCGCGGGAAATTGATCTTCTCCCAGGCCTCGGTGTAATTGCTCCAGGTTGGCGCCCAGTGCCAGACTCGGTCCAGTTTACGCCAGGAGCCTTCCCATTCGATCGGTCCGGCTTCCGGATGCTTTGGATCGATAAAGAGGCTGGCTTTGCGCCCTTTTTTGAGCAGAGCCAGATGCTGAACCGAACCGTCGGGCATGGGCACTTGATACATGTCCAATGTTTTCCCTTGGTATTCATAAGTCTGGGGTTCAGCAGGCCAGGGCGGCGCGTTTAATTCACTCATTTGGGCCTGCGTGCTGAGGGAAATGAAAATCATCTGCAAGAAGG
>DUEQ01000168.1 GCA_011192085.1 Caldilineae bacterium | reverse complement strand
GGTTTTTTGTCAATTATAGTTTACCGATGGCTTTTCCTTTTGTCTCCCGCGACTTTGAAAAGACCCTGGGTACAGACTCCACTATCCAATCGCCAGCTGGCCATCGAGGATCGACTGGACGACTACATGGCCCAGAAGCGCTCCCACACAGCTCGCGCGACTTCCCGGGCCCGGGCGTAGATGCGTTCTGCATCCAGGTGGGGGATGACGCCGTGACGCATGAGGATGCGTCCGCCCACAATGGTTGTATCCACCTTGCGCCCGTCGAAGCCGAAGATGATGTGCCAGGGGAAGTTCTCCACGCTCAGGGGCGTGGGCGGATCGTAATCGATGAGGATAATATCCGCAGCCGCGCCCGGCTCCAGTCGGCCAAAGGTTTGCCCGAAGAATTGCTGGGCCAGGGCTGCGTTGTGGTTCATGACGATGTCCAGGAGCTGGTCCGCGGGGAGGACGCGGGGATCGTCGCGGGCGACTTTGTGCAGCAAATAGGCGACGCGCATCTCCTCGAATACGTCGTTGGAGAAGCCGTCATTGCCCAGAACAACCTTCATATGCCCGCGCAGCATGGTCGGGATCTCGGCCACGCCCACCGCGTTGTTCATGTTGGACCGGGGCTGATGGCTGACCCAGGTCCCACTCTCGCTGAGGATAGCCATCTCCCAGGCGTCGATGTCGATGGCGTGGGCGACGATGGTGTGCGGCCCCAGGATGCCTCGTTGGGCCAGACGCTCAATGGTGGGGATGCCGTAAGTCGAGAGGGAATGTTCGCGGTCGGCTGGACCTTCGGCCGCATGGATGTGGAAGCCCTGATGGCCGATGGCCTCGGCTTCAGCCACACAGCGGTCCAGGGTTTCGTCGCTGAGGGTGAGGGCCGCGTGCAGGCCGAAAGTAGCCGCGATGCGGGGATTCGCCATCTCGCGCGCCTTTTTGATGAACCGCACATTCTCACGAATGCTGGCGGCGGCCACCTCAGATCCGCCCCGGTCGGTGACTTCATAGCAGAGCGCGGCCCGCACGCCCGTTTCCTCCACCACCTCCGCGATGACGTCCAGAGAACCGTCGATGAAGCGGTTGCTGGCGTGGTGGTCGATGAGGGTGGTGGCGCCGTAGTGGATGGCGTCGAGGATGGGGACGAGCGCGGAGTAGCGCACGCTCTCTTCATCCAGCGATCGATCCAGGGGCCACCACAGCCGCTGCAAGATCTCGGGGAAGTCCTTCATGGGGGGGGCGGGGATGTAGAGCCCGCGGGCGAAGGTCCCGTAGAAATGGGTGTGGGCGACGATCATGCCGGGCATGACCAGCATCCCCTGGGCATCGAGCCGTTCTTCCAGGGGATGCTGGTCTTCCAGCACATGGCTGTAATCCACGGCGACGATGCGGTCGTCTTGGATGAGCACGCCGCCCTTTTCGATGAGGCGAGGGTTCTCGCCGAAGGTGAGGACGCGTCCGTTGGTGATGAGCATGGTTATCTCCTATTTTCCGTTGCTGCCGCCCACCATGCCATAGCCCAATTGCATGACCTTGCGCACGAAGGCCCGTTCGCGGGAGCTGGGGATGAGCAGGGTGCGATCGTCCAGCAGGCGGCAGTAGCGGCGCAGTTCGGGGTCTTCGAGGATGGCGTTGCGCACCTCAGGCCGCCGCACCTGAATGGTGATCATCGTGCGGCCCTTGCGCAACGCGGTGCTGTCAGCCTCGGCCTGTTCCAGCCAGTCTTCCACCACGGGCGAGAGGGGGCCGTCGTAGCGGGCCAGGAGCAGCTCCTTGCGCTCTTTCAGCGTGTTGTCTAGCTGTTGGGCTTGCAGCCAGAGGGTTTTGTCCAGCCGGAAACGCCCGTCCTCTTCGATGCCCACCAGGGGGAGGATCTGCCGTTGGTAGGGTAGGAGTGACTCTCGGGTGGGCTGGAACGCGAGGCTTTCGTCGATGATGTAGAAGCGTTCGGAGATGGATTTGGGCATGTAGTAGCGGCGGGTGTGGCCCAGCAGATAAGCGCCCAGGGGGTTGATGCGGAAGTAGGTCAGGCCATCGTAGCGGGTGTAGGGCGTGATGGGGCGCTGCCAGCTTTCGGTGGGAGCTTCCAGGAAGGGGGGGGCGTGTTGGGGCTCGGTGTAGGCCAGGTCCAGCGCGCCCAGGCTGCCCAGGATTTCGAAGAGTATGACCAGGGTGTACGCGCCTTGCACCGCCCGCCATGGATCCTTCAGCTCCTCGATGCTCATCTTGCGGCCATTCATGTCGTCGATGGCGTCAAGAGAGGGATCCACCTCGAAGTCATGCTGCCAAAGTTTGAGTGCGGTAAAAAAGTCGTCGACGCTGAGCCAGGCGTTGTGCGGGCTCCAAGACAAGGTTTCGATGATCTTGTCGCGACGTTCCGCGGGCGGCGTGCGCTGATCGCTGGGTTTGTTCGCATTGCGCAGATGATCGATGCGGTCGATTTCATCGTAGAAGGCGTTATTGGTCCAGGCTTCCAGCGCGTCTAGAAGCAGGTCAGAACTGGGGCGAATGAGCCATTCCCAGCCCATGGGCGAGAGTACAAGGGTCGTGTTGTAGCCCGCCCGCGCGCCCAGCTTGACCAGGCCGCTGCCCAGGGCGAATCGCACCAGCCCCACCGGCTTGATGGTGTCGTAAGGGGCTTTCTCCCGCTGGCTGTTCAAGAAATCCCCCGCGGCCAGGTTGTCGAGGATGATCTGCGCACTCTCAAAGGTGGGGAGCATGCGGTCATTGACCAGAAGTTGCTTCTGTCCGGCCAGGGCCAGGACCATGGTCAGGTCTTGCAGGCCTGTCTCGGGGCCTGGACTGCGTTCGAAGCCGATGGATTCGTAGCGGGGCGGGGGTTCGGGATGGACAGGCATCTCCCAGCGTTCGGGCTTGGGAGCCACAACGCGCAGGAGGGGATAGAGTTCGGAGAGGATGCGTTGATCTTCATCCAGGAAGAGATCGAGCTCAGAGGGGATGTAACCGCTCCAGTATTTCTGCGGAGGCGGCGGGGCCTGTCCATAACGCAAACGCACCAGATCGGGGCGATAGGTTCCTTCGGTGGTATGGACGGTGAAACTCAGGGCTTTCTGCGTGATGGGCGAGAGTTTGTCCCACAATTCGCGCAGCGCGGCCTTGCTATGTAGTTGCTGGATGAGGTAAAAGATGGCCTCATCCCGACGCACCTCGTTGGGGTTGGGGCGCCCAACGAGTTTGAGCAGCGCGCGCAGCGCATTCAAATCGAAGCGGGTGAAGTGGCGAAAGAGTTCGTCCTGGATGGCTTTGAGGGCGCTTTCAGTCATGGCTTTGTTCCGGTTTTTGATGGACCCAGGCGAGGGTTTTTTCGGTCACCGTGTCATACACAGGTTTGAGGATGTCTTTCAGATCGAGTGCGGTAAAGCCGGGTCTTCCCAGGCGTCGAAAGTGGGGCATCGAAACGGCGGGTTGGACGAGATGGAAGGAGATGTCGTTGATGGCGGGCCCGATCTCCCAAAAATGGTCCAGCATCTGTTGCAACGGCGGATCTTGGAAGAGTAAGGCGGTTTCTTCTTCCGATGTCGGACGGCTGGGCGCTCGGTGTTCGCGCAATGCGTCTAGCAATTCATCTCGGGCCCGACCGCGGAAATAGAAGAGGAGAAAGGGATCTTTCTCGAATTGTTCGGCGAGGTAGTAGTAGACGCCTGCGATGTGCTTGCAAGGCACTTCCCAATCGGGGCAGGTGCATTGGGCCTCGAGTTTGTCCGCGGTGGCGAAGAGAGAGGCGCCGGTTTCTTCGATGGACTCGATGATTTCGGGCGGGATCTCGCCTTGCAGGAGTTTGGCGCTGTAGAGGGCCTGGCTGGCCAAACGGTCGATAATGCGGTCCCAGGTGGCGTCGTCCATGGGCGGATAACGGATATCCACCTCGTAGGTCTTGCGGCCATCCTTGACCTTGGCCCGAATTTCGCCGGGCATGATCTCCAAATCCTTGATGGCTTTCGCGTTCGCGAAGCGTCGTCCGCGGCGCATACGGCCAGGGTGGGAGAAGGCCAGCAGGGAATCGAGCCAGGCGTCGGACCAGGATGTTGTCATGGGATCAGTAGATGTTGTCTTTGTGGAGACTGACTAAGTCGACCAATTCATCGTCGGAGAGCTGGGCCAACCAAGCTTCATCCGCGCCAATGATGGATTCGGCGAGTTGGCGTTTGCGTTCCAGCATCTCCTGGATGTTCTCTTCCAGGGTGCCCGCGGTGATAAATTTGTGAATCTGCACGTTGCGTATCTGGCCGATGCGGAAGATGCGATCTGCAGCCTGTTTCTCCACCGCCGGGTTCCACCAGCGGTCGTAGTGGAAGACGTGGTTGGCCGCGGTCAGGTTCAGGCCCAGTCCCCCCGCCTTGAGGGTGAGAATGAAGATGGGAGGCGCGTGTGGGTCTTCCTGGAAGCGGTTGACCATCTCCTGGCGTTTGCTGCCGGGCACGCCCCCGTGCAGATAGAGCACGGGCGCGTCCAGGGCCGCGGGCAGGTAATCGGCCAGCAGGTAGCCCATCTCCGCGAATTGGGTGAAGATGAGGGCCTTGTCCCCCACCTCCAGCAGCTCCTCAAGCATGGCGGTGAGACGGTCGAGCTTGCCGCTGCGCCCTGCCAGGGACTCCTTGGGAATCTGGCTGGGGCCGATACTGTAGAGATACTGGACGGGATGGTTGAGGATTTGCTTGAGTTTCGTAAGGAGGTTGAAGACGTGAATACGGCGTTCATCCCCGCGGGCGTCCGCGATGCGGGGCAGGCTTTCCTCCACCACCTTCTGATACAGCTCGGCCTGTTCGTCGGTGAGGGTGCAGAAAACATCCATCTCCAGCCGCTCAGGCAGGTCTTGGATGACGTTGGGGTCGGTCTTGAGACGACGGAGGATGAAGGGGCGCACCATGCGCTGCAATCGGGCCAGAGCCACCGGGTCCTGATAATTCTCGATGGGCAGGATGAATTCCTTGCGGAATTTGGAGCGACTGCCCAGGTAGCCGCGGTTGGTGAAGTTGAACAGGGACCAGAGCTCGGACAAGCGGTTTTCGATGGGCGTGCCCGTGAGAGCGAAGCGATAGTCGGCCTGAAAGGCGTTGACGACGCGGGTGATCTGGGCGTTGGGGTTTTTGATCATCTGCGCTTCGTCGAGGATGACTCCAAACCAGTGCATTTTGCTCAGAAAGTCGGCGTCGCGGCGGGCCAGCGCGTAGCTGGTGAGCACGATGTCCTGGTCCCGCACCGCGTCGGGGAAATCCTCTCCTCGAGCTCGATCTTGGCCGTAGTGGGTATAGACCTTTAGGGAGGGAGCAAAACGCATGATCTCCCGTCGCCAATTGCCCAGCAATGAAGTGGGACAGACCAGCAAGGTTGGGGCGGGGAGCTGACCCCGTTCCCTCCTCTCTTGTAACAAAAATGCAATGGCTTGCACTGATTTGCCCAGGCCCATGTCATCGGCCAGGATGGCGCCCAGCCCGCGATGGTAGTGTTCTTCCAGCCAAGCCGCGCCGAAACGCTGATAAGGACGCAATTCACCCTGGAGTCCCGGGGGCTGCGGCGCGTTGCGCAGCTCTTCATCTCCCACGGTCAGACGTTGCAACAAATGGGGTAACCATCCGCCCAATTGCACGTGAAGAACAGGCAATCCCGATATCTCGGTGTGTTCATCGAAAGCCAGAGCGATGCGTAGCGCGTGGAGTAGATGCAGTTGTCCCTCGAAAGAATGCCGCTGCCAAAAGCGTTCCGCAGCCTCGATCTGCTCGGGATCCAGGCGTAACCAGCGCCCATTTTGTTGGACCAGGGGGGATCGTAGACTAACCAACTCGATGAACGCTTCACGGGTCAAGGTCGTGTCGCCCAACACGAGCTCCCATTGATAGGCGATGGGTTTTTCGGGGGCGTCACCCCAGGCGATGTCGATGGGTTTAAGCGTGAGAGGGGTGAGATGCAGTTTCAGGCCCAGCCGCGTCTCTGCGCGTTCCCACCAGGAAGGTAGAATGATGCTGAATCCGCTCTGTTTGAGGAGGGGAACCGCCTCGCGCAGAAACAGATAAACCTCGGTGGTGGTCAAGGTCACGCCTGTGGGCGCTGCAGAGCGCAAACTCTTTTCAATAGGGGGAAAGATATTGGCGGCTATTCCCAGCCCCTGCAACAAGTTCTCCTGCGGATAATCGAAACGAAGCCCCTGGCTGATGAGGGTCTCCTCCTTGGTCTGCCAGACCAGGGAGGCGGGGACGAGGATGTTGGGATCCGTGCGAGAGCGAAGATAGTATCGCAGCTCCCATCCTCCGGGCGGCACATGCCACATCTTCTCATCCGACGGTGAGGGCGGCGGAGGTTCCAGCTTGAAGGCGATGGTGTACTGAGTCCCCCCGGCGGGGAGCAGATTGCGTTGCCAGTTCTCCACCTGCGAAACCAATCGTCGTAAACGGTCATCCGGCGGCCCGATGACTGGCTCGGGCCGCACCAGAGCCTTCATCCATTGCGCCACGCCGTCGCTGTTATGAAGGTAGGCGATGTGATGAGGCGCTTCCGCCCCCCAGGAGCGGGCGAGATGATCGACCGCGTGGGCGATGAAGGCGTGTATCAGTTGAATGGAAGAGGAGGGCTTTCCGGTTTCATGCCATGCCGCCCGACAGACCGGAGGCATGGCCTCGGCCAGCTTGTAGAGTTTGGCTTTGATCTCGGGCGCTTCGAACACCACCCGCCATCGGGCTTCGACCTGATCGCGATGCAGGAGGATGGCGGGGACGTAATCCTGGTGGACGAGGATCTCCAGCGCCAGCATCAGCGCCCGCTGCCAGAAGAGCATATCCCGGCCAAAGATCAGATGTTCGGGGCAATCGCAGGATGGGAGATCGCGCACGATCTGGAGGACGCGCTCGAAAGGCGCTCGCGTCCCCTGGATGATCCAGGGCTCCAGCCGGGGGGCCTTCAGATCGATATCCCAACTCTGTGGAAGCGCGGGCGAGGGCAACGGCCCGGTGCGGGTGGATGGCAATTGCAAAATGAACGTTTCGGTCCCTTGGGTGATCAGGGAGGCGTCGAAACGGCGCAAGTGCTGGACAATCAGCGCGGGATCGACCTGAGCGAAGGGATGAGGTCTCGGTTTGGCATGGGCAGGATGCCGGCCGCGCGGGCGTTTAGGGGGCGGTGCGCTGGCGTTTTCCACCCAGAACAGGAAGCGCGCGTCATCCTCTGCGTCGCTGGCGGCGCGCCAGTGCAGATGAAGGACGAGAGGTGACATCGCTTCAGTGGGCGAGATCTGAAGGAACCCCGGAGACGCAATGCTCACAAGTTC
>DUEQ01000167.1 GCA_011192085.1 Caldilineae bacterium | reverse complement strand
GGCAAAAAGATGCGACGCACTTCATGCGCAAAGTGCATCGCACCCCAGGTGGGTATAGATCGAGTGATAGGTTTCAATGCCCGGTCAGCCGGGATAGGCTAAGCACAACCGCGCGCTCCCCGGCCACCAACCGATAGGCCATACCCTGAGCGAGCACCAGCATCTCCCCGGCATCCAGAACAGAGAGGCCATCCCTGGTAAAAAGGTCGAGTCGCCCCTGTTGCACGAGCAGGAGAGTCTCCTGAGCAGCTTTGCGCCAGGGCACAGATCCGTGAGCCACGAACAGACGCAGCGCGAAATCATCCACGCGGGCCAGGTCCTGGGGGGCAAACGGGCGGGTGGTCTGCTTCACCCGTTCCGATACGTTGATCTTAGCCAACTGCCCCTCGCCGCGTAAGGCGTGCAGCCGGCGGTCACCATTTCTGCGGTCGGGGAATATGTGGACGTGCAAGAGGAGGACAATGGACCATAGCATGGAGGCGGAACGATGGGCCACACCTTTGGGCACCACGGCCAACTCGTCGGGCCGGAGGGTCACGCTACCCCATTCGCTTTCCAGGATGATCAACCCGTTGTGCACCAGGAACAACTCGTCGTAGTCGAGGTGGCGGTGCCAGGCCAGTGAGCCCTGACAGACGTACATACTCACCGCCAGATCGCCCACGTAAGCCAGATCAGTCATCGCGAATGGTTCGAGGAGTTTGAGTGCTTCCTCGCTGATGTTGATCTTTCGTGTTGGCATGGCTGCTCGCTCCATCGGTTGGCTAGAAGCCGTTCCTTGTCGTAATTATACCATAGTTGAGCGCAGGTTGCCATTTTGCCAACGGCGTACTTACAGATCGCCGGGTGCGCCTCGGTTTTGGGGCAGAATGTAGGGAAAGCCCATTTTGACCTCTCCTTACCCCTCGCCCTTCGACTCCGCTCAGGACAGCGCCTGCGGCGCCCCCCTTCCCTCCCCGCAGAGAGTGCTTAGAAAAGCAGGGTAGTTTGAGGTATAATAAGGACATCCCTTCGTAAGCGGAGAGCCGAGATGTTGAAAGAGAACTATTACCGAGAACCTACCGACACGGACCGTCTGGTCTTCGAGAAACTGGTACCGCCTGACCATTACCTGCGGCAGGTCAAAGCCCTGATTGACTTTGAGGCCTTTCGGGAGCTCCTGCGCGATGCCTACAGTCCCCATCGGGGGCGTCCGGCGGAGGATCCTGTCCTCCTGCTCAAACTGGAGTTTCTGCAGTTTCATTATGGCCTCTCCGACCGGGAGGTGATTGCCGAAGCTCAGGTGAACGTGGCCTTCCGCCACTTTCTGGACCTCTCTCTGGACAGCCGCTTGCCGGTCCCCTCGCTCCTCTCCCAGTTTCGTACCCGCCTGGGCGAGGAACGGCATCAGGCCATCTTCGACGAGGTGGTGCGGCAGGCACGGGAGCACGGCCTGGTCAAGGACCGGCTGCGGCTGAAGGATGCCACCCATGTGGTGGCCAATGTGGCCATCCCTTCCACTCTGGTTCTGGTAGCCCAGGTGCGTCAGCGGCTGCTGGAGGCCTTGCGCCCCTACGCCCCACAGCGGGTCGCCGAGGAAGAGGCGGAGGCGGCCACCATCCGCACAGCCACGGCCGACCTGAAGGACAGCGAGCGTCTTGCCCATCGGGTAGCCCATCTGCGGCAGATCGTGGCATGGGCCGATGAGCTGGTGGCCACGCTCGCTCCTGGCTCTGAGAAGGGCGACCGCCGGCGGCAGGCCTTGGAGCAGGCGCTGGCCCTGGCCCACAAGGTGCTGGCAGATCAGGAGGACCCTCAAAGCAAAGATCGGGTGCGCAGTGCCGTGGACCCTGACGCCCGGCGGGGCAAGCATGGGGATTATTACGACGGCTATCAACTCGATATCCTCCTGGATACCGAGAGCGAGATTATCACTGCTTTGGAAGTCTTGCCGGGCAACGGGGATGAGGCAGCCGACAGTGAGGCCCTTCTGGAGCACGAAGAGGCAGTACACGGCAACGACGTGGCCGAACTCTCCACGGACGGCATCCTCTCCAGCCGAGGCAAGGTGCTGCGCACCTTGGAAGACCCGGAAGGGTTGGGGGTAGTGGTGTATGCGCCGCCGCCCGTCAGGACGTGGCCTGAAGGATACTTCTCCCCAAAGCAATTCACCTTGGACGAGCAGGGGGAGGTGTTGACCTGTCCGGCGGGGCAGCAAACCGAGTTGCGTTACTCCAATACCCACGGCACAGGGTGGCGTTTCCAATTCCGGCGGAGCCAGTGTCGTGATTGCCCCTTGCTGTCTCAATGCATGGCCCACCTGCCGGCCAAGCATGGGCGCACGGTCACCAAGAATGCCTATCAAGCTGAGTACGACCGCCTGCGCACGCGGGCACAGACGGAACGTTATCAGGAGGTGCGGCGGGAACATCCCAAAGTGGAACGCAAGCTCTCGGAGATCGTCCGACGACATGGTGGGCGACGGGCCCGCTATCGAGGTCGCCGGCGGGTCAAGATCCAGTACCTGCTGCTGGGCCTCGTCGTCAACATCAAGCGCATGGTGAAGCGGTTGCGGGAAAACCCAACCGCTGCCGTCCCCTGTCGGGCCGCAGCCTGAGGGCAAGGATATGAGTAAGAAATGGGTAAAGGGCGGAGCGAAAGGGCAGCAGAACTTGAGGAAAACGGCCTGATTGTCGCCCATAGCTACCTTCTGCTCCTGGCAGACTAATCGAGCACACTTGGTCAACTCCCAATAAGTCTGTTATGCCCTCTCTCTGCCCCTCTCCCATCGACTTTTTAAGCATCCTCCGCGCAGCGGGGAGGGGAAACGGTTCGCCCCAGGACTGAAATGCCCTGCGGGGTGGTGGGCTTGAAATTCTGGGCAGATAGTGTTACAATGTATATAATTGGGAGACGATAATGGCCCAGGTACTGCTCGTGGTTAACGATTGGCGAGAGAGAGCCCTGATCCTGGCCCAACTGCAGGAGGAGGGTTACACAGTCCACGCGGTGAGCACCGTGCAGTGGGCGATTGCCCTGCTATGCCGTGGCCTGACCGCGCCGGACGTGGCCGTCGTGGACGCGGTTGGTCAGGACGTTGCCGAACGGGATCTGGTCACACTGCGCGAATTAATCGGAGATGCACCACTGGTTCTTTGCACCGGCGTGTACGAGCGAGCCGATACGCAGAGCACACTGACTCCGGCGCGGGTGCTGGTCCGCCCCTTTCGTGTTCAGGAAGTAGTGGACACCGTTCGTGAGGTGCTGGGGGGACGAGGGCTGACCCAGGAGGTACGAGATGGCTGATCTCATCGGACAGACTATCGGACAATATCGGATTCTGGAGCAGATTGGCAAGGGCGGGATGGCCACGGTGTACAAGGCATACCAGCCATCCCTGGATCGCTACGTGGCGGTCAAGGTGTTGCCCCCCTACTTCGCCCACGAAGAGGGCTTCGCCGAACGCTTCATCCGCGAGGCGAAAGCCATCGCCAAACTCACCCATCCCCACATCCTGCCCATCCACGACTTCGGCCAGGAGGACGACCTGAGCTACATCGTCACCCAGTACGTGGAGGCCGGCACGCTCAAAGAGATGCTGGGCCAGCCGATGGACCCCCGCCGGGCATCGGAGATCATCGGCCAGGTGGCCGAGGCGCTGGACTACGCCCACGAGCGGGGGATCATCCACCGCGACGTGAAACCCAGCAACGTGCTGATGGATCACGGGCGCTGGGTGCTGCTCACCGACTTTGGGTTGGCGAAGATGGTTGGGGCCTCGCAAGCGCTGACCGCCTCCGGGGTGGGAGTGGGCACCCCGGCCTACATGTCGCCGGAACAGGGGCGGGGGTTGAAGGTGGACGCCCGTTCGGACGTGTACTCGCTGGGCATTGTCTTGTACGAGATGCTGACCGGGCGGGTACCCTTCGAGGCGGAGACGCCGATGGCGGTGGTGATCAGGCACATCACAGACCCTCTGCCCCTCCCCCGGCAGATGAACCCCGACATACCGGAGGCCGTGGAGCGGGTGATATTGAAAGCTCTGGCCAAGAAGCCGGAGGATCGCTTTGCCACCACGGGGGAGATGGCGGCGGCGTTGCAACGGGCGGTATCTCAACTGCCGACCTTGTCCGCGGTGGAGGCGGAGGTTCCGGCGCCTGCGCCACCGCCAGCAGTAGCAGTGGAGGTGGCAGCGCCCGCACCGGAGCCGCCGGTCACCGAAGTAGTAACCCCGCCCCCGGCGATG
>DUEQ01000166.1 GCA_011192085.1 Caldilineae bacterium | reverse complement strand
ACGCTCCGCTGGATGATGTATCCAGTTGGAAGCAGGTCGCCTCCAGGACTGATGACCGATCACTGCTTACTGATTACTGAATTCACCCATGCCCTTCACCTTTCACCCCCTCCAACTCCCCGAAGTCATCCTCATCGAGCCCCGCGTCTTTGCAGACCCGCGCGGTTTCTTCCTGGAAACCTACAAATTCTCAGACTTCGCTGCCAACGGCATCCCTGAGACCTTTGTCCAGGACAACCATTCCCGTTCCACTCGTGGGGTGCTACGAGGATTGCATTTTCAGAACCCGCCCAAAGCCCAGGGCAAACTCGTGCGCGTCGTCCGGGGCGTCATCTTCGATGTGGCCGTCGACATTCGCCCCTCCTCGCCAACCTTCGGGCAATGGGTGGGCGAAACCCTGTCCGACGAAAACCAACGCATGCTCTACATTCCGCCCGGATTCGCGCACGGATTCCTCGTTCTCAGCGATGAAGCGGACGTGGCCTACAAAGTCACCGAGGAATACGCGCCCGAGCTTGATAGCGGCGTCATCTGGAATGACCCCGTCATCGCCATCGCCTGGCCGCTGGAGGCTCCGCCCATCCTCTCCGAAAAGGACGCTGCCCTGCCCCCCCTGCTCAAGGCGGACAATCGCTTCGATTGATCCAACGACTGCACGACCAAACGACCAAACGACCTCTACAAACACCATTTCACCCATCCCACATCACAGGAAGTTTTCATGCCACCCCGAGCCAAAACCATCCTCCCCATCCTGTTCATCCTGACCCTGGCCCTCACATTGAGCGCGTGTCAGCAGGGGGCGCCTCCTTTGGACTCCACGCCCACGCCCGATGAAGCCCCCGCGCCCACGCAACCCCCGGCCGAGACCGCTGCGCCCCCCGGGGATGACGGCTTCCAGCCCGTCGAGGACATCGTGGGCAAGGTCATCATGCCTCCCGAAGCGCCAGCCAGCTTCCAGCCCGCCGACCGGCCCGACGCCACCCTGGGCAATGAGGACGCGACCATCACCATGTACGAATGGTGCGACTACGCCTATCCCAACTGCCAGATCTTCCACACCGAGATCCTGCCTCAACTCAAATCGAATTACGTCGACGCCGGCAAGCTGCGCATTGTGCACAAAGAGTTCCCGGTCGCGGGCGGCGATCCCTCGGTCATCGCCAGCTTTGCCGCCCAGTGCGCGGGCAAACAGGGCAAATACCAGGAGATGGCGGACTGGCTGTATAGCCATGTCGATGCGTGGAGCCAGCAAACCGACATTCAGACCATGAAGGATGCGGTGAAACCGGGCGGCGAAGCTATCGGCATCGAGGATTTGGACGCGTTCAACGCCTGCATCGACCACGACGCGCCGCTGGAAGACATCAAACAGGATTATTTCGACGGCCAGGACCTGGAATTCCGCGAGCTGCCTGGTTTCGTCATGGGCGGTTACGTCATCAACCAGGGCGCCAGCGCCGACGAGCTGACCACCATCATCGATGCGATTCTGCAGAAAGAGGAAACCGGCGCACTGCCCGACACCGTGGTCACCGTCACCCCTTCCCCCACGCCCGACACCGACTTCGAAACGGAGAACGTCACCGTAATGGGCGATCCCAACGCGCCCGTGACCATCGTTGAATTCTCCGATTATCAATGCCCCTTCTGCCAGCGTCATTTCCAGCAGGTCCTGCCGCAACTCAAGAAGGATTATATCGACACGGGCAAAGTGCGCTACGTGTTCAAGGACTTCCCCCTCAGCTTCCACAAACAGGCGATGCCTGCGGCCATGGCCGCGGAATGCGCAGGAGAACAGGGCAAGTATTGGGAGATGCACGACAAGTTGTTCAGCGAACGGGACAAGTGGAACGAGAATCCCGACGTGAACAACGTGATGAAGCAATTCGCCAAGGAGCTCGGCCTGGACGAGAAACCATTCAACGCGTGCTTCGATTCGGAGAAATACAAGGATGAAATCCTCGCGGACCAGCAGGAAGGCATGGCCGCGGGCGTACAGGGCACTCCTGCCTTCTTCATCAATGGTCAGTTCCTCAGCGGCGCCCAGCCCTACGAGGTATTCAAGCAGATCATCGATCAGATCCTGGCCTCCCAATAATCCCGGTCATCACATCCTCCGCTCTATCAAAGCCCCTCCTTAGCGAGGGGTTTTTTTATATCTCCGCGTCGACAACCGACAGCCCAATGGATGGCGAGCCTCCCGAGCCATCGTCGCCCTCCCAAGCACCTGACGAAAATCATAGTCAACGCATTCACCATCTGATAGACTCATAGTGGAGATATTTTGTCAACTTTCCGACAACGTCTCCGCGGACAAACGTCTCTCCGGTTGGACCGCTTTTCTTCCCGTCACCGGGGGTGGCGAATCATGATTACCGAGCAGATCACGCCGACTCGGTCGGCGTTGAACCAGAAGCGAGCGCAGATCGAACTGGTGAAGAAGGGACGCGATCTGTTACAACAAAAACGCAATGCCTTGATGCAAGAGCTACGCCGTAGCGCGGATGAGGTTCTCTTTGTCGAACAGGCCCTAGACGAGGCGGCGGGCGCGGCACGTCGCGCGCTGGCCTTGTCCTTAGCCCACGACGGCCCCGAGGTCGTGGGCAGCGCCTCCCTGGCCGCGCAGGAGCCCATCTCGGTGAACATTGGTTCCACTCGGGTTATGGGCGTCCATGTACTGCGCATCGAGCCCAAAACCCTGGTGCGCACCGCCAGTGACCGTCCCCACAGCCCCACCCACAGCGCTCCCCGGATGGACGCGACAGCCTTGGCCTTTGAGGCCGAACTGGAAGCGCTGCTGGACGTGGCCAACCAAGAGCTGCGGCTTCGCCGCCTAGCTCAGGCTATCCGCGAGACTATTCGGAGGGTGAATGCATTGGAATACATCCTTTTACCCCGACTGCAGAAACAGCACAAACTCATCGAACTGCGTCTGACCGAACGGGAACGAGAGGACATCTACCGTATGAAAATGGTCAAGGCTCGGTATGGGCGCGCCGCGACCAGACAAGCCCATTGAGATGGCGCGCCATCTTTGAGTCAACGTTCCTTTCACACCTGCGAGAAACCCCATGCCCACCGACATCCTCATCCAGATTCGACGCGCTGAGCAGGATGCGGAAGCCCGCATCGCGGCCGCGCGAGAACAAGCCCGCCGCATGGAAGCAGAGACCGAACAAGAGGTGCGGGAACTGCTGATCCGGGCGGAAAAAGAGGCTCGGGCCGAGGCGGACGTGCGTAAACGTCACAGCATCGCCCAGACTCAAGAGGAAGCCGAGGCCCTTCGCCGCCAAGGCGACCGGGAAGCCAGCCGTCTTCGCGAGCTCCTGGCCCGCAGTGTGGATGAAGCCGCCGTCCGCATCGTCGCCTATATCCTCCCTGAATCTTCATTCTCCGACCAGACGCCCCAATAACCAAACGACCATGATCATCCCCATGACCCGCGTCCAGATCGTGGGCCACAAACAGGATATGGACGCGACCCTGCGCGAATTGCAACGCTTGGCCTGCGTGCAACTGTTGGACGCGACGCAAGTGCATCCGGGCATGCACGGGTACGCGCTCGCTGCAGAGCAGAAAGAAATCGAGACACTGAACTATCTTCTGGCCCGGCTACACGCGTTGCTCGCCCTGCTTCCACCCCTACCCGATGAAACCCCCGAGCCTTGGGATCAGAAAGGCCTGATCGAATCCATCCAAGCAGAACTGGACGCCCAAGCTGGCGAGTTGGAGGCCCTAGCTCAGGAGCGTCAGCAACTTCTCAACGACGCGGAGGTGCTACCCAGCTATGCAGACACCCTCAGCAAGCTCATGCCCCTGACGCCTGTGCTCACCCAATTGCGCGACTATGAGACTGTGGCCGTGCTTTTGAACAACCCCGCGGCCGGGCTCATGGACACACTCGCCGCGGAGATGCAAGAGATTGCCGGGCCGTTGAGCGAATTGGTTTGGGATCAGGTGGACCCAGACCATATTGGCGCTCTCCTTATCTTCCCGCGGGAGGCTGCGCCCAAGATGAACACGCTCCTGGGCCGATTGCAGGTCAACCCCATCGCCCTGCCTGAATCCTTACGAAACGTGTCCTTCCAAGACGCCCTCGTCCACATCTACCAGCGCCTGGAGGAGATCCCCCGGCGGCTGAAGGCCATCGACGTCCAGTTGCAGGAGAGCGCGCGCACCTATCGCGCCAGGTGGTTGGGCGCAGCCCGCGCGCTGAACCGCCGGTTGGAGCAATTACGGGCGCGCAAACACCTGGCCGAAACTCAACACACCTTCGTGCTGGTGGGATGGCTTCCCCGTGATCAATTGGAGCCTCTACGCCAGACCCTGGAAGCACGCCTGCCCCAGGCTCTGGTCGTCGATGAGCTTCTCCCTACGCCTGAAGAGGCTTGGGACGCGCCCGTTCTCCTCACCGGCAACCGCTTCACACGATCCTTCCACTTCTTCATCCGCCTCCTTTCCATCCCCCGTTATGGCGCCCTCGATCCCACTGCCCTTATGGCCCTGTTCATGCCTCTTTTCTTCGGACTCATGCTGGGCGACATCGGCTACGGCCTCACGTTGCTGATCATCGTGTTGTGGGCGCGCCGACGCATGGCTCCTGGCAGCGGCATGCGCGACCTGATGACTTTCCTCCTCTTCGGCTCCCTGTGGACCATCTTCTTCGGCTTCGTGTTCGGAGAATTTTTCGGCAACCTGGGCCATCTTATGCTCGGACTGCATCCCCTGTGGATGGAACGCAGTGATCCGGATGCGCTCGCGCCCCTACTCCTTTTCACCATCGCCCTGGGAGGGATGCACATCATGCTGGGGCTGGCGTTGGGGATATGGCAGGCGTGGCATCTGCACCAACGGCACGAGCTTTGGGAGCGCGCGGGCAAGCTAGTGGGGCTCATCGGCCTCTTCCTGTTGGCAGGCGTCGTCGCCCGACAACTGCCGCGCGGATGGATGACCCCCGCAGCGGCCACAGTGATCGTGGGCCTGGCTATGCTCATCCACGGCCTGGGTTCTGTGGGCGCACTCCTGGCGCCTGTGGAACTCCTGGGCGTCCTGGGCAACATCCTCTCCTACCTGCGCCTGGCCGCCATCGGCCTGGCCTCAGTCTACCTGGCCCTGGTGGGTAACCTCATGGCAGGAAAGATCGGCGTCATCTGGATCGGCATCCTCATCGCGGTCCTGTTCCACACGCTGAACCTGGCCATGGGCGCGTTCAGCCCCTCCATTCACGCACTCCGTCTTCATTATGTCGAATTCTTTACCAAATTCTATGAGGAGGGCGGACAGCCCTTCCATCCCTTCGGCGGCCCGGACCCATTCGCCAGTTGATGGCCTGCGGCTTTTGCTCACCTCATCGCATTACCAAGCAAGGAGGAAACGATTATGGAACTTGGTCTGATCGCCATTGGAGCGGGCCTGGCCGTGGGCTTTACCGCCTTCGGCACAGGTTACGCGCAGAGTCGCATCGGCGCGGCCGGAGCGGGCGCCATTGCGGAGAAGCCCGAAGTTACCGGTCGCATCATTCTCTTAGTCGCCATCCCCGAAACCATGGTCATTCTCGGCTTCGCTGTCGCTGCCATGATCATGCTCCTTTTACCGGGTGGATGATGCCCCAATGTCCCTCCAGCACATCCTGAAAGCCATCGCCGACGATGCGGATAAACAGGTCCGCGACATCCTGGACGAGGCTCGTTCCCGCCGCGAGTCCCGGCTAGCCGAGGCTCGAAAGCAAGCTGCCGCTCTGCGCACCCAGGCCCTAGCCGAGGCCGAAGCGGAGGCCGCACATGCCCGCGCCCGCATCTTGCACCAGGTCCATCTGGAAACGTTACGACGACGGGTGGAGGTGCAGGAGACCACATTCCAGGCTGCGCTGCAGCGCGCTCGCGAAACCCTGTCCCAAGTCCGCTTCCGGAACGATTACCCTGCCATCTTCGCGGCCCTGCTGAGCGAAGCACTTGCTGCACAGGAGCCCGGCGCAACGGTTCGGGTGACGAAGGAGGATCTGCCTCTGGCCCGCCGCGTCCTGGCGGACCTGGGCTGGGATGCTCACCTATCGAGCGGGCTGGCGACCTGGGGCGGTGTGGAAGTCCACAGCTCAGACAACCGTATCATCACCCGCAATACCATCGAAAGCCGCCTAGAACGGGCCGAGCCCGATCTCCGGCCCTTGCTGGCAGACATCCTCCGCGCCAACTGAGTCCATACGCCCATGCCCACGGCTATTGATCTCGGCTACGATTACATCAACGCCCGGCTGCGCGTCATGCGCTCCCGACTGCTGACCCGCGGCGATCTGGGGCGGCTACTGTCCTCGCCCAACATCCCAGCGCTCGTTGGCGCCCTCGTCCAAACGCCCTATAGAGAGGCGCTCAAGCGGGCCATGGTCACCCATTCAGGGGTTCTGGCCGTGCACCGGGCCTTACAACTGAATCAAAACGCGACCCTTCAACGCATCGCTAGCTTCTGCAGCGGCGAGACCGCCCGGATCTTTCAACTACTCATGGCCACTCACATCCGCCACAACGTCATCACCCTGCTACGAGGAGCCAACGCCCGCATCCCTGCCACCGAACTCCTTCCCTTGCTGGTCATCGTTCCCCCGTTCACCGAAGGCGTCCTCAACGAACTGGCCCACAAGACCACCGTACGCGGGCTGGTGCAATTGCTGGATCAATGGCGCTTGCCCACGCCTGACTTGGCCCGAGCGCTGACCGACGCCCTACGCCAATCCACCGACCTTATCTTCTTGGAACGTCGATTCAACAGGGCTTGGGCGGAGGCCGCGTGGGCGGCTGCGGACTCGATTCGGGGCGATGAGGGTGACCTGCTACGCCTCAACCTGCGTCGAGACTTGGACCTGCGCAACTTGCTTTTGGCCCTGGACTTTCACAGCATCGCCCTGGAGGAACCGCCCGACTACCTTCCCGGCGGCCTACTCATCCCCGACCTGCTGGAAGCCTTTCGCGCCGCGGCTGACCCCGCAGAGATGAGTCAGGTCCTGGCCCGCGAGCCCGCGGCCGCATTCTGGCTACCCGCGCTCACCAAATGGGATAAGCTAAATCCCGCGAACTTGCAGCTGGCCTGGGAAACCGAGCTTATCTGCTGGCGACAGCGCCTTTTCTACATCACAGATCCTCTGGGCCCGGGCATCCTTATCGCCTACCTCTCGGCCAAGGCCGCGGAACTGCGAAATCTGCGCCTTATCACCGAAGCTGTGGCCGAACATTTGTCCCGGGAGGACGCGGAAGCAAATTTCATTTTCTGCACGACTGGATAAATGACCGGCGCCATGGAACGGCATGGCCTGCTTGGACAAAAGGCCGATAGCAGCGAACCCTTGTCCAACCATCAACCATTGGAAGCATGCCCCAAATCACCGTCATAACCTCACCCGATCTCGCGCCGGGATTCCGGCTCACGGGCGCGCGTGTGCTGGTGGCCGAGGACGCGACCCAAGCCGAGCGTATGCTGCGGCTGGAGTTGGAAGATGCTCGTCCGGGCATCATCGCCCTGCTTGAACCTTTCTACCAGGCATTGCCTGAAGAGCAGCTGCGTCGCATCCAGACCGAGTATGCCCCCCTGGTCATGCCCCTGCCTGATGGCTTGCCAGGCCGCGGGCCCATCCCCCGCCGCCAACGTTTGGCTGAGATGATGCGTCGGGTCATTGGCTACAGCCTCACCTTCCACGGCGAGGAGGACTAAGTCAGGAGCATTTACCATGTCCCCTGCTATATTGCCTTTCTCCGCCCCCCCTTTGCGCCCCATCGGCAACGCGCCCAAAGGGGCCATCACCCGCGTCTCTGGCCCCGTCGTGGAGGCTTGCGGCCTAGCCGAGGCTCTGATCTATCACGTCGCTTGGGTGGGGCCAGAGCGACTCATCGGCGAGATCATTCGCCTTTCGGGCAGCACCGCCACTATCCAGGTGTACGAGGATACCTCTGGCTTGAAGGTGGGGGATGAGGTATGGGACACGGGCGCGCCTCTGTGGGTTGAGCTAGGCCCCGGCCTATTGGGAGGCATCTTCGACGGCGTGCAACGCCCCTTGCCTACCCTCGCCATGCTCAACGCCTCGCACGCGCCCCAGATGCCCTATATCGCCCGTGGCGTTACTCTGCCTGCGCTGGACCGAAACCGACGCTGGCGCTTCGCGCCGGCAGTCAACAATGGCGATCACGTGGGGCCGGGCGACCTGCTGGGCGTGACGCCTGAGACGCCTCATTTCCATCACAAGATCCTGGTCCCGCCTGAGTATCCTCCTGGCCGAGTGGAGGGGATGCGGCCGGGATCGTACCGGGTGCGCGAGGTCATCGGACGACTCATCCCCGACGATGGCAGCCAACCTCGTCCCCTACGTCTATCGCAGCGCTGGCCCGTGCGCAAACCCCGCCCTTTCCGTCGTCGTCTCGACCCCACCATCCCCCTCATCACCGGACAACGCATCATCGACACCCTCTTCCCCATCGCCAAAGGAGGCTCAGCCATTATTCCTGGCGGCTTTGGCACGGGCAAAACCGTCACGGAACAATCCTTGGCTAAATGGGCGGACGCGGATATCGTGGTCTATATCGGCTGCGGCGAGCGGGGCAACGAGATGACCGAGGTGCTTACCGAATTCCCAAAACTGCAAGATCCCCGCACCGGCAGCCCCCTCATGGAACGCACCGTGCTCATCGCCAACACCAGCAACATGCCTGTGGCCGCACGCGAAGCCAGCATCTACACCGGCATCACCATCGCCGAATACTTCCGCGACCAGGGATTGGATGTGGCCCTGATGGCGGATAGCACTAGCCGCTGGGGTGAGGCATTGCGAGAGATCTCTGGACGGTTAGAGGAGATGCCGGGCGAGGAAGGGTATCCTGCCTATCTCGCCAGCCGTCTAGCCGGATTCTATGAGCGCGCGGGCCTGGTGGAGACGTTGGGAGAGCGGGATCGCCGGGGCTCAGTCACCATCATCGGCGCGATTTCTCCCCCCGGCGGCGATTTCTCCGAGCCCATGACACAAAACAGCTTACGACTGGTGGGGGCGTTCTGGGCCCTGGACGTCAATCTGGCACGACGTCGCCATTTCCCCGCCATCGACTGGATCGCCAGCTTCACCCACTACCGCTTGAATGACTGGTTCCGCGACCACGTGGATGTTCTGTGGCCCAAACTGCGAACTCAGGCCCAGAAACTGCTCCAGGAGGAGCGGGAGTTGGAGGAGATCGTCCAGCTCGTAGGCAGTGATGCGCTGGGCGATCCCGAAATGGTGGTTCTGGATGCGGGGCGCTTGTTGCGCGAGGCTTTCTTGCAGCAATCAGCGTTTAGTGAGGACGCGTTTTGCCACCTGGAAAAACAATTTGCGATGCTGCGCATCCTCTTGGCCTATCATGATGCCTTGGATCAGCGAGTGCGCACCGGTTGCTTCACCTTCGACCAGTGCATCCAAGAAAGCGAACCCATACGCCGCCAACTTTTCCGCTTGAAAGAGATGAGCGCCGAGGAACTGCAAGCCGCGCTGCAGGGCATCCTCCAGCAGATCGAAAACTGGCGTGACGCACGCTGATCACCCTCCGAATCCATCGTCCTACGTTCACGAATCTCCGACCATGTCCCCTTCCCTTCTTACCGTCCTTTACCGCACCGGGCGTTTTGCCGCCGGTCCCCTTCTCATCTTCGAACGGGTCAAAGATGTGGGGCTTGGCGAGATCGCCTTCATCACCGCCCCTGATGGACAGGAGCGCTTGGGACAGGTGCTGGAGCTGGATGGCGAACGCGCAGTGATCCAGGTCTTTGAGGGCGTGGCGGGGCTGGACGTGGATCGCACCCTGACCCGATTCAGCGGCCGGGGCGCGCGTATCGGCGTGGGCCTGGGCATGCTGGGCCGCATCTTCGACGGCTCCGGGCATCCCATCGACGGCGGCCCACCCCTGGTCCCCGAAGCCATGCTGGACGTCAACGGCCTGCCCATCAACCCCTACGCCCGCGCCCACCCCTCCGACTTCATCCAGACGGGCATCAGCGCCATCGATGGCCTGAACACCCTGGTGCGAGGACAGAAACTACCTATTTTCAGCGGCTTCGGCCTTCCGGCTAACGAATTGGCCGCGCAGATCGCGGCCCAAGCCCAGGTGAAGAATGAGTCCAGCGACTTCGTGGTCATCTTCGCGGCCCTGGGCATCACTCATCGGGAGGCCAGCTTCTTCCGCCGGAGCCTGGAGGCCAGCGGCGCCCTCTCCCATGCGGTGCTTTTCCTCAATCTGGCCGATGATCCCGCGGTGGAACGACTGCTGACCCCGCGAGCGGCCCTTACTGCAGCCGAGTTCCTAGCCTTTGAACATGATTTGCACGTGTTGGTCATCCTCACCGACATGACCAACTACTGCGAGGCGCTACGAGAGGTCGCCACCGCTCGCGAGGAGGTGCCGGGACGTCGGGGCTATCCAGGGTACATGTATACCGATCTGGCGACGCTATACGAACGGGCCGGACGCATCCGCGGTCGCTCGGGGTCCATCACCCAGCTCATCATTCTCACCATGCCTGACGACGACATCACCCATCCTATCCCCGATCTCACCGGCTACATCACCGAGGGGCAAATCGTCCTCTCCCGGGAGCTGCATCGCAAGGGCGTGTATCCACCCATCGATGTGCTTCCCAGTCTCAGCCGCCTGATGAACGCAGGGATCGGCCCAGGCAAAACGCGCGAGGACCATCGGGCCGTGGCTGATCAGCTCTACGCCTTCTACGCCCGCGGTCGGGATCTACGACGCCTGGTTGCGATCATCGGCGAAGGCGGTCTGACCAAAGAAGATCGACGATTTTTGGACTTCGCCAACATCTTCGAACTACGCTTTATCGGCCAGGGCCATAGCAAACGTACCATCGAAGAGACTTTGGAGCTGGCTTGGAAGCTGCTTGCCCCCTTCGACCCCGACGAACTCACTCGCATTCCCCGCAAACTCCTAGCGAAGCGTCATGCGCAAGGCGAGCCAGATAGAGGCTAGGATTCTGTTTTCTGCGTCCCTTACATCAAAGGTAACAGTTCACCTGATCGTCTTGTGAGGGGGT
>DUEQ01000165.1 GCA_011192085.1 Caldilineae bacterium | reverse complement strand
GAAAAAACTCTGCATCCTGGTGGAAAGAGTGGACAAGAGACGCAAGGTCGCCAGAGGGACCACGGCCAACTATCTTCACACGGTAATCCCGCTCGAGTATGGGGTACCTGGTGTGAAAGCCAATACCTACGCCACCATATTTGCCGAGAAGTACGAGAATGAACACATCATTGGAGCATTGACCTGATGCTCCTTGCCGCCATAGACCTGGGGACCCAGACCTTTCGAGCAGCCATCGCAGAGATCCGGGAACAGGATGTCCTGCCCGTCCATTCCAGGCTCTTCAATGCACGACTGGGAGAGGTCCTGTGGACAGGAGAACTTACAGACAGCACCTTACGATGCATAGATGAGATCAGGTCCACACTTGCCAGATACGCGGTAAGTCGTGTACGCGTTTGCGGAACAGAGGCCATGAGAAGGCTTAGGGAGCAGTATCCAGACCAATTCGATTTATTACAGGCCAGACTCGAACTGCCCATTGAGATACTGCCCCCTTTTGTTGAAGGGCAACTTACGGCATTGGGGGCTGTCAGCGCACTGGACCTCAGAGGAAAACAGGTGCGGCAGCCCTTCCTCGTCTTGGATGTTGGGGGCGGAAGCACAGAGGCCATCCTTTGTAATGAAGAAGGGATCACAGTGGAGAGTATGCCCATAGGGGCCGTAACATTTCACAAAGCATCCTTGAAGTCTTTGACCCCTCTCAAGGCCCCCCCTTATTCAGAGGCCGGGACCATCCTGGCAACCGGTGGCACTGCCACCACCCTTGGGGCCATGATATTGGAGCTCACCGAATACACCCCCTTGAAGATAAGGGGCCTTTGTGTAAAGGTAGACACAATAGATGACTGGATATATAGACTGACGTCACTGGACCTGGAGGAAAGGAAGACCCTGCGGGGGCTTGAACCGGAACGGGCCGACATTATTATTCCAGGGCTAAGGATTCTCAGGGCCTGTCTCAGCCACCTTGGAGCCCCTGAGATCACCATATCAGATGGTGGACTCCTG
>DUEQ01000164.1 GCA_011192085.1 Caldilineae bacterium | reverse complement strand
GCGGCCGCGGCCGAGGATGCGGAGGCGGCCGGCGAGCTCAGCCCGGAGATGGCCGCGCTCATCGAGGAGCTGAAGGAGGCCCGCCAGGCTGCGGACGAGGCCCGCGACCACGCGCTGCGAGCCCAGGCTGAGTTGCAGAACTTCCGTCGCCGCAAGGAGCGGGAAGTAGCGGAGCGTATCGCCCTGGCCAACGAAAGCCTCATCCTGGAGCTGCTGCCCGTGCTGGATGACTTCGAACGGGCCTTCAACGCCATCCCCGACGAGGAGCGAGAGGCTCACAAGGCCTGGAGCGAGGGCTTTGAGCTCATCTACCGCAAGCTCCAGAAGATCCTGGAGAATCAGGGCCTGGAGGCCATCGACGCGTCGGGCGAGTTCAACCCCGAGGTGCACGAGGCCGTGACCATGACTCCCAGCGACGAGGTGGAAAGCGGGCATATCGTCACCGAATTCCGCAAGGGATACAAGCTCAAGGACAAGGTCATCCGGGCCAGCCTGGTCAGCGTGGCGGAGTAGTCGCGCAGTCGATTGGCCGTCTGGTCGTCTGGACGCTTGGTCGATGGATGACTGCACGGCCAGGCGGCCACGGGACAGCGCGACCCTCCTCCGCCTTTCTGCGTAACGAAGGCAGCAAACCATTTCAACCATGCACGCATTACGCATTACGGATTAGAATCCCATGCCAAAGATCATCGGTATCGACTTAGGAACAACCAACTCGGTGTGCGCCGTCATGGAGGGGGGCGAGCCCACCGTCATCACTTCCGCGGAAGGGGGGCGTCTCGTCCCCTCGGTGGTGGCGGTGAATCCCAAATCTGGGGAGCGCCTGGTGGGGCAGATCGCCCGCCGCCAGGCCATCACCAATGCAGAGAACACCATTTTCTCGGTCAAGCGTTTCATGGGCCGCAAATACGACGCCTCGGGGGTGCAGGAAGCCATCCAGCATGTTTCCTACCGGGTGACCGAGGCCCCCAACGGCGACGTGCGGGTGATTATGGATGGCCGAGAGTATTCCCCGCCCGAGATCTCCGCCATGGTCTTGCAAAAGATCAAGGCGGACGCGGAAGCCTATCTGGGCGAGCCCGTCACCCAGGCCGTCATCACCGTGCCTGCGTACTTCGACGATGCGCAGCGTCAGGCCACCAAGGACGCGGGCCGCATCGCGGGCCTGGAGGTGCTGCGCATCATCAACGAACCCACGGCCTCGGCCCTGGCCTATGGCCTGGATAAAACCGAACGGGAGATGAAGGTCGCGGTCTACGACCTGGGCGGCGGCACCTTCGACATCTCCATCCTTGATATCAGCGAGGGCGTGTTCGAGGTGCTCAGCACCAGCGGCGACACCTTCCTGGGCGGCGATGATTTCGACCGACGCATCATCAACTGGGTGGCCGATGTCTTCCAGGTGGAGCACGGCATCGACCTGCGCCAGGACCGCACCGCGCTGCAGCGGCTGAAGGAGGTGGCGGAGAAGGCGAAGATCGAGCTTTCCACCATGCTGGAGACCGAGATCAACCTGCCCTACATCACCGCGGACGCATCTGGGCCCAAGCATCTCATCGTCACACTCACCCGGGCCAAGCTGGAGCAGCTCACCGAGGACCTCATCGAACGCACCCTGGGACCTATCCGTCAGGCCCTGGAAGATGCGGGGCTCGGCCCCTCGGACATCGATGACATCCTTCTGGTGGGCGGCATGACCCGCATGCCCGCGGTGCAGGAGGCCGTGCGCAAGTTCTTCGGCAAGGAGCCTCACAAGGGCGTGAATCCCGATGAGGTCGTGGCCGTGGGCGCAGCCATCCAGGCGGGCGTGCTGGGCGGCGACGTGAAGGACATCGTGCTGCTGGATGTGACGCCCCTCACCCTCTCCATCGAGACCCTGGGCGGCGTGGCCACGCCCATGATCGAGCGCAACACGACCATCCCCACCAAGAAGACTCAGCTCTTCACCACAGCTTCCGATAATCAGCGTCAGGTGGAGATCGTCATCGCTCAGGGAGAACGCCCCCTCATCCAGGATAACAAGATCCTGGGCCGCTTCATCCTGGATGGCATCCCGCCCTCGCCTCGGGGCGTGCCCCAGATCGAAGTCACGTTCGACATCGACGCCAACGGCATCCTGCACGTGAGCGCGGTGGACAAGGCCACGGGCCGCAGCCAGTCCATCAAGATCGTGGCCAGCTCGGGCCTGAGCGAGGAGGAGATCCAGCGTATGGTGGCCGAGGCCGAGGCGCACAAAGCCGAGGATGAACGCCGACGCAAGCTCATCAGCGAGCGCAATCGGGCCGATGCGGTTATCTTCCAGACCCGCAAGGCCATGGCCGACGCGGGCGACGCCCTTCCCCAAGAGATCATAGATGAGCTGAACAGCATCATCGCCCAGGTGGAGCAGGTGGCTCAGGGCGAGGACCCGGACGCGCTGCAACAAGCCACCGACTTGCTGGTCCAATCCTCCCAACAGATCGGCCAGTTTCTCTATCAGCATCAGCAGGCCCAGGCCGAACCTGAACCTGAACCCAAGCCCGAACAGGAGGCGGAGGCCGGGCCCGAGGCTGCGGTCGAGGATGTCATCGCCGAGGATGCGCCCCCGGCTGAGCCCTCGGCCAACGGCGATTCGCCCGAAGCCGCGGCGCAGGAGGCCGCGGGCGAGGAGGATGAGCCCATCGCCCCGCCCCCGCCTGTTGAGAAGTAGTATTCAGTGTTCGATATTCAGTAAGTCAGTAGTCGGGGAGCCTCTGGCGTGTGATGCGCCGGGGGCTTACTTTGTGGCCCGATTGCGGACAAGGAGCAGCAGGGCCAGCAGTACGATGGCTGTCAGCGCGTTCGCGGCAATGACCTGGGGCGAAGGGGTGATGGGGAAGTGGGAATCGCGCGAAGGGAGAAGGTGGTGGAGCAACAGACGCTGAGGCAGGGTGAACAATGCGTAGGCCAGGATGGAGGCCAACGCCAGGAACAGCGCCAGCTCTCCCAATCCTGCAAGAGATGTCCTGAGGATGTTATCGTCTCCACACGCCTTGCCAAAAACCAACCCCCTGGCCGCCCAAAACCTGCCAGCGTGGTATAATCCCCTTATGCAATTTGTCACCCCCGCCCGCCGCGCCGTCGCCGACCTCAGCCTGCTATCCGTGGCCTTTATCTGGGGCCTCACCTTCGTCATGGTGCAGGAGGCGGTGCAGGCCTATCCGGTGTTCGCATTCCTTAGCGCCCGCTTCATCCTGGCCTTTCTCGCCATGCTGCCCCTTGCCCTGCTCTTGCGACATCGCACCCAGGGGTGGGGCGCCGCCACGCCGTTGGGAAAGCAGCTCGCGGCAGGCGTCGTGATCGGGCTTACCCTCTTCGCTGGCTATGGGTTTCAGACCGCGGGGTTGCAATACACCACCCCGGCCAAGGCCGGGTTCATCACCGGCCTCTCCGTGGTCATCGTGCCCGTGTTGGGGATGCTATTCGCCCATGAGCGGCCAGGCCGAGGCGCGTGGCTGGGCGTGGCGCTGGCCACCGCGGGGCTGGCGCTGCTTTCGCTGGCGGGCGTCAACCTGGCGGAAGGAATCAATCCGGGCGATGTATTGGTGTTTTTCTGTGCGCTGAGCTTTGCCGCGCACATTTTCATCACGGGTCGGGTGGCCCATCGCATGAATCCCATGACGCTAACTTTGACGCAGATCGCGATGGTGGCTCTGCTTTCCACCCTCGCCAGCGCCTTGTTCGAGCCCCCGACGCCCTTGTTCCCGGGAGGTCAGCCCCTTTTCGCGGCTCTGTTCACAGGCGTGCTGGCCACTGCGGTCGCGTTCGGCGTGCAGACGACGGCCCAGCGCTTCACCACAGCCACGCACACCGCGCTCATCTTCGCCACCGAGCCGGTCTTCGCGGCCCTGAGCTCCTTCATCCTCATCGGCGAACGCCTGGGGCCAACGCAATGGATCGGAGGGGCGCTG
>DUEQ01000163.1 GCA_011192085.1 Caldilineae bacterium | reverse complement strand
CCATCTGATCCAGATACCCCCGGATCATCTGCGCCATCTCATTGAAATAGACCGTCAACTGACCGATCTCATCCCGAGATGTGACCGGGAGTTGCTCGGCGAAATTACCTTGAGCCAGCCGCTGAACGCCTCGCTGCAAAGCCAGCACCGGTCGGGTGAAGTTTTGCGCTAGGACGTAGGTCATGATGAAGGCCATGAGGATGGCGGCCACCAGAATCAGGCCCGCGGTGACGCGAAAGTCGATGAGAGGCGCCAGCAGTTGATTCACCGGCGCCACCTGGATCAACACCCAGAACCGTTCGGGGTGCGTCCGCCAGTAATGGATGGGCATGTAGATGATCATGTCGCCATTCTCCACCACATCGCCCGCGCGACCAGAGATAATCTGGCTCGCGATATCGGAGAACTCGGTCCGCACCGAACGCCCCGTGTTCAGATCATTGGGGCCGCCCCAGCGCATGGCGTCATCGGGATGCATGAGATAGTAGCCATCCTGGTCCGCCATCATCAACTGCATGTTGGCGTCCTTTGCGGGCTGAACAAAACGCAGAATGGCGTCGCCCTCCACATTGATGACAATGACCCCGCGAAAATCGCCGTCCCGCGTGACGGGGGTGACATAGCGGATGACAGGGTGCAGCGGTTGCTCCAACTTTCCGAATTCTCGGTTGAGGTCCAAAGGCGAGATGTAAATGTCGTTCGGAGCCAGCTTCGCGCCTTCGATGAAGTAGTAGCGCTGGGATTTATCCTGCAAACGCTCCCGGGGGACGATCTGGGCGCGTCCCTCGATGGTGTCCACGCGGGCGATCTCCAACCCATCCTCATTGATATAGCGCACCTGATAGTAGTCGGGATGGGCGGAGGAGAAGATAAGCAGGTCCTGTTCGAGCTGGCGTCGCCAGAAAGCCGCTGCGGCCGCGTCGCCCGCGCTCATGGCGTCGATATACTGATTCAGGCTGAAAATGTGGGCCAGATAGCGGATATCGTTCTTGTTCCCGGTGACATAGGTCTCGATCTGCTGGGTACGACGACCCAGCTCCGCCCGCGCGGACTGGATGGCCTGAGTCTTGAGGATGCCGCCAGTGAACCAGTTGCCATAGAAGGCCGTGCCCAACAGCGGCGCCAGCACCACCAGCATCACGGCCACGAGCAGTTTCGTACGAATGCTGTAGGACCAGGAGCGCAGCGATTCGAACATGACGCGTTTACCCGTACACCTTTTCCTCTTCAAACATCGCGCCGGCGGCGTCCATTTCCACATCGCGCCCGCGCAGGGGCTTCGCCTCCGGCTCCTTGTAATACTCGTGCTGGATGACGAGATTCATGCTCTCGTTTGTCCCCGTCCAGATGGTGATCAGTCGCACATCCCGCAGCAGGCGCTCCACTGGGAAGATGTTGGCGTCACCGATGCCGCCAAGAATCTGCATAGCGTGATTCACCACGGTCCAGGCGCTTTCGGTGCTGAACTTCTTGGCTTCGGACAGGAGCCGCCCCACCTTGCCCGGATCCTCCCCCCCCGTCGAAGGAGCCGCTTCCCGCCACAAGGCTTCCATGTCCGGCGGCATCCCCTTCAGCAGACGCGTCTAGGCGTCATGCGCCGGCGCATTGGGCTCCCCCTCCCGCATCCGCGCGTCCTCTGTGGCGCTAAAGACCCGCTGGGCCGCAACCCAAAAGTGTATAT
>DUEQ01000162.1 GCA_011192085.1 Caldilineae bacterium | reverse complement strand
CGGGGTTGGGGTGGGCGTGGAGGTGGGCTGCGTAGTGGAGGTCGGGGTTGGGGTGGGCGTGGAGGTGGGCATCTGCTGTTGCAGATAGTTCAATGCATCCGCCACCTGGATCAATCCATAGCCGAAGTCGCTATCCTTGCCCGGCGATCCCAGGTCCATCGCCGTTTGCTCCAGCGCCTCTTGCACCTCGGTGCGGCTGGCTGAGGGCACATAGGCGCGCAGCAGGGCCGCGGCGCCCGCCACATGGGGCGAGGCCATGGACGTGCCCTGGAAGTAGTAGTATCCCCACAGGCTCCCCTCAAAAGTCTCCTGCAACACACCATCCCCATAGCCATCGCCGTTGTCATCCTTATTGAGATCGCCGCCCGGCGCGGCGACGCTCAGAGCGCTGCCGCGGTTGGAATAGGAGGCGCGGTTTCGGCTGTAGTCCACCGCAGCGACAGCCATCACGTCGGGGTTGTTGGCGGGATAGCTGGGCGTGGAGCTGCCATCATTGCCGGACGCGGCAACGATGACGATATCCTTGGACACGGCATACGAAATAATGCTATCGACGTAAGCGTCATGACAGGAATCGTAGGAGGCGCCGCCGCAATCCATGCCCAACGACATGTTGATCACATCCGCGCCATGGTCTGCGGCCCACTGAATGCCCGCGCCGACCTGAGACATGGAGCCGCTGCCATTGGCGTCGAGCACGCGCACGGGCATGATCTTCACATCGGGTGCGAGACCAACCACGCCCACGTTGTTGTCGGTGCACTGACCGATGGCGCCCGCCACGTGGGTGCCATGGCCGTTCTGGTCCCGAGCCGCATACTCGCCCTCCGTGTCGGTAATGGCGTCGTAGGGGCTGACAAAGGTGCGACAGGAGAGATCCGAGCCGCGAGAGACGCCCGTGTCCACCACGGCAACCACAACGTTCGCCCCGCGGCTCATGTTCCAGGCTGTGTCCGACTGCACCTGGGGCATGTGCCACTGATAGGAGTAGAGGGGATCGTTGGGATAGGATTGGCTGCGACGGGGGAGGTCGGGGCCGCGCACAGGCGCGGGCTCATCCAATTGCACGATATAGTCGGGTTGAACCCGCAGGACGTCATCGCGCTGGGCCAGATCGTTCATGGCTTCGATGACGCTTTTGCCCGAGGGCACAGGAAGGGCCATCCAGTCGCCGAAGAGGGCGCGGGCGCCGGGGAATTGGGCCCGCAGCAGGCGCGCGCCAGGTCGCAATTGGACCAGCACATGATCCTGCACGTAGGGCCAATCGGGTTGAATGGCCAGTTTCGAGGCGGTCGACGCCACGGAAGCGGGCGTGAACCAGGGGAACGAGAGCCCCGCGACCAGGAGGATGACCGCCAGAAGCGGGATGAAGATGCGTAAGGGGCGCTGCCAAAGGAATTGCTTCTGGTGATTCATAAAGGGGTCTCCACAAGATGGTTGGGAAAAGCCACTAGCCGGAGGTCCATCGTTCCGGCTTGTGGTGTGAAGGGTGGGATTTCTGTTAGCGAGTGATGGGCAGATAGATTCGGAGAGATTGGATTTCGATACGGCCTGACGCGATCTGGTGGGGGATCGCTTCACCGTCGGGGTTGCTGAAGGTGACGGGATCGAGATCGAGATCGCTCATCTCGCCAGGCGCGCCCACGGCCGTGAAGGTGATGTTCGCCAAGGGAGCGTCGCCGGTTACGCCTTGAGGGGAGGCCAGGGTGAATCGGACGACGTCGTCGGCGAATTGGGGATTGCAGATGGCGATGTCGAAGCGGTGGTCGGGGTCCGCTTCACAGGAGGTTGGACGCACCACATCGGGATCGAATCGCACTTCCAGTGTGGCCGCTCCCAGCGAACTGTCGATCATCTGGGCGGTGATAGGGATGGTGATCTCGCCCTGGCTTTGAACAGTTCCCTGGCCAATGGTGATGTTGGCGTTTTGGGTGACGCCGAAGGGCGGAAACGCGAGGTGGAGGGCCGTCGTCCCAGGGCAGAGGTCATTGGGAATGCCCACCTCGCATTGCATGATGAAGAGGGCGTCCACGCTGTCACATTGGGTGTCACCGCTGACGTCGCAGGCGGGCTCATAGATGGAATCGGGCGGGGGCGGACATTGCTGGCTGGCTCCCAGCAGGCCCACATCGTATTGCAGGATGAACATGGCGTCGATGGCGTCGGTGGCGTCATCGCAATTGACATCCCCTGGGAGCACATCCAGGGCGACGGAGCCATCGACCGCCGCGGCGGAGGGGATGGGGACGCCGTCGGGGAAGGTGAGGGTGACGATGTTGATGGCGACGCCGGTGTGATCGCCGATCCCGCCGTTGCCGATGAAACGGAGGTCCGCCAGGGGATGGGAGTCTACGACGCCGACGGTGCTGAGGAAGGTGAGGCGCATCACGCCCTGCGCGTAATCGGGATTGCAGATCGCGGTGTCGAAGACGCCATCAGGATCGGGATCGCAGCCATCAGGCGAGATGACCAGAGGATCGAATGAGACCTCCAGGGTGAGAGCGCCAATGCCCGGTGCGTAGAAGTCTCTCATGGTGAGGGGCATGGTAAAGGGGACGCCCGGAGAAATGATAATGTCATCGGCAACGATGATGGGCGTGGGGG
>DUEQ01000161.1 GCA_011192085.1 Caldilineae bacterium | reverse complement strand
CGGTTGCGCCTTGCAATACCATACCACCATTATTGCCGACATGGAGGTTTGACAATGCGACGTTTCTTCTATGTTGCTCTGATCCTTTCCTTAGTTTTTGTTGCAGGTTGGATGGCGTCACCTGCCCTGGCTCAGGAGGGAACTGGAGCGGGCCAGGCGTTGTTCCTCTACACCAAATACCCCTCGCAGGTGACGGAGCCTGGGAAGACGGTGAGCTTTCCCCTGACGTTGAAGACGGATACAAAGGCTCAGATCGTGACGCTGAGCATGAAAGCCTTGCCCGACGGTTGGGACGCCACCTTCCGTGGCTCGGGACGCATCATCAAAGCGGCTTACATCACTCCCGACAAGGACGTGACTGTGGACCTGAAGCTGGAGCCCACGGGCGAGGTGGCCGCGGGCGAGTATCATTTCGTGGTGCTGGCGGAAGGGGATGGCATCAAGGTGACGCTGCCCCTGGATCTCACGGTGGAGGAGAAGCTGCCCCCGCGCCTGACGTTCACCACCGATCTGCCCACGTTGAAGGGCTCGCCCACCAGCACCTTCCGTTTCAATACGACCCTGAAAAATGAAGGGGATGAGGACCTGGATGTGAATCTCATCGCCGACGCGCCTCCCGGCTTCAACGTGAACTTCAAACTCTCGGGCAAGGACATCACCAGCCTGCCCCTGGAGGCCAATGGCTCCAAGCGCATCACGGTGGAGGCCAAGGCCTTCGGCCTCATTCCCGCGGGCTCTTATCCCTTGAAGGTGATCGCCCAGGGCGGCGATGTGCAAACCGAGCTCGATCTGACCATCGAGGTCGCGGGCCAGCCCGACTTGAAGGTCTCCGGGCCCGATGGACGTCTGTCGGGCGAGGCGTACGCGGGCAAGGAATCGCCCATCAAGGTGGTCGTCGTCAACAACGGCACGGCCGCGGCCCATAACGTGGAACTGAGCGCGTCCACGCCCTCTGGCTGGAAGGTCACCTTCGATCCCAAGACCATCGACGCGATTCCCGTGGGCGAGCAGGTCGAGGTGACCGCGAACATCGTGCCGGGCGAGAAGGCCATCGCCGGGGATTATATCGTCACTGTGCGGGCGAAACCGGCTGAAGGCTCCAATTCCTCCGCTGACTTCCGCATCACCGTGCGCACCTCCACCCTGTGGGGCGTCATCGGCGTCGTGGTCATCGCCATCGCCGTGGGCGTGGTGGCCCTGGCCGTCGCCCGCTTTGGCCGCCGATAAGGTGGAAGGAGGGCGCTATGAGTAAGAACGTCATCGAGACCCGCAACCTCACCAAGCGCTATAATGGCGTTGTGGCCGTGGATGGCCTGAATCTGACCATCCATGAGGGTGAGATCTTCGGCATGCTGGGGCCCAACGGCTCTGGCAAGACGACGACCATCCTCATGCTGTTGGGGTTGACGGAGCCCACCTCGGGGCAGGTGCGGGTGCTGGGGCTGGACCCCGCCCGCCAGCCCCTCAGCGTCAAGGCTCAAGTCGGCTACATCCCCGACCAGGTGGGATTCTACGACGACCTCACCGCGGTGGAGAACCTGATGTACACGGCTAAGCTCAATGGCATCCCCCGCAAAGAAGCGCTGACTCGTATCGACCAGACGCTGGAACGCCTAGGGCTGGCCGAGGTGAAGGACCGGGCTGTAAAGACCTACTCCCGGGGCATGCGGCAACGCCTGGCCGTGGCCGATGTGCTGATCAAGCAGCCGCGCATGATCATCATGGATGAGCCCACCCAGGGCCTGGATCCCGAAGGCGCGCATGAATTTCTAAAGATCATCCGCGATCTAAAAGAAAATGGGATCACCGTGCTCCTGGCCTCACACCTGCTCCATCAGGTGCAGTCGGTGTGCGACCGGGTGGGTCTGTTCAATCAGGGGCGGATGGCCACCTCTGGCACGGTGGAGGAGCTGGCCCAGAAATACATGGCGGGCGGCTATCGCATCGAGCTGGAGGCCACGGGCGATCGCGCGGCCATCGAGAAGGCTCTGAAAGGGGTCCAGGGCGTGACCGAGGTCGCCTATCTCGGTCGGAATCGGTACGAAGTGCGGGCGAAGGGCGATCTGCGGGCCGAGACGGCCCGGGCCGTGGTGCTGGCTGACGGCGGCCTGCTGAGTCTGCACGTCGAAGCCCCCAGCCTGGACGATATCTATGTGCGTTTCTTCCAGGAGGTGAAACATGACAGCCAACGCCAAGCTCCTTGATGCGGGCCCCCGCGCCCGCGAGGGCTCGCCCTGGACGGGCCTGTGGGCCGTGGTCTTCAAAGAAATGGCCGATTATCTTACGGGCACGCGCATGCGCATCCTGGAGATCCTCATCCTCCTCACCGCGGTGGGCGCGGTCTATGGCGCCATGTCTCAGATCCGGGAGACCATCGGCCGCGATCCCTTCCTCTTCCTCAAGCTCTTCACCTTGGGCAAATCCCCCATTCCCTCCTTCGTGGAGTTCCTGAGCATCCTCGTGCCCCTCATCGCCATCTCCCTCACCTTCGACGCCATCAATGGCGAATTCAATCGCCGCACCCTCTCGCGGGTGCTGGCCCAGCCCATCTATCGAGACGCGCTGCTGTTCGGAAAATTCCTGGCCGCGTTCTTCACCATGGCCCTGGTGCTCACGGTGATCTGGCTGCTGATCATCGGCCTGGGGCTCATCGGCCTGGGGGTGCCGCCCAGCGGCCAGGGCATGGCCCGCCTGCTGGTCTTCCTGGCGGCCACCATCTTCTATGGGGGCGTGTGGCTGGCGCTGGCCATGCTCTTTTCCATCACCTTCCGGCAGCCCGCCACCGCGGCCATGGCCAGCCTGGCGGTGTGGCTCTTCTTCCTCATCTTCTGGAATATCCTGGCCGGACTCCTGGCCAACGTCATCTCGCCCGTTCGGTTGGGATTGCCCCAGGAGATCATCGCCCAGGCCAGGGTGCAGATCGCGCTGGCCCGATTCTCGCCCACCTTCCTCTACGGTGAGATCATGGCTGCTATCCTCAATCCCGCTGTGAAGATGGTGGGGCTGGGCCTGTTGCTGCCCATTCAACCCCAGGGCTCCATTCCTGGCTCGCCTCTCCCCCTAAGTCAGAGCCTACTGCTGGTGTGGCCCCAGTTCACGGGGCTTATCGCGGCCACCATTCTCCTCTTCGCCCTGGGCTACGTGCTCTTCCAACGCCAGGAGATCCGGGCGTAATCGAAAAGCTCGGGACGCAGTAGGGGATGGCGGCCGCCGTCGCGCCTCCGCCATCCCCCGCATTGTTGATTTCCGTGAATAACCCACGTATAGGGAGGCTTGTTGATGGGGTGGGATGGTTTAATCGAACGCGGGCAGCGATGGGGGAGCCGTCACCTCGATGCGCACGCCCTGGTGAAGTGCCGACGTCATCTGCATCCTGCCGCCAATCATTGCCGCCCGTTCGTACATGTTCAATAGTCCGTAGGATTGTTTTTCCAATAATGCGTCAAAACGGGGAAGGGATTCCATGCCTCGCCCATCATCCTGTATGATCAGGCGTATGGCGTTGTCGGAATTGGGCGTTTCAGTTGAGGGGAGATGCAGTTGCACATCGACATGGCGGGCGTGGGCGTGTTTTTCCACATTCCACAGCGCTTCCTGAAGGATGCGGAAGAGCATGTTTTCCGTTTCTTCAGAAAGGGGCGTCT
>DUEQ01000160.1 GCA_011192085.1 Caldilineae bacterium | reverse complement strand
GGTGCCCGTCCACGTTGACGCCGGGGATGGCGACGAAGAGGTCGCCGGGGCGGACGCGGCGGGAGTCCGCCTGAATGCCGGAGACCTCCACGTCGGGGCCGACCCGCCCTAGCACAGTGGGCAGGGCGTCCAAGAGACCGGATAGGTGCATTTCTTCACCCGATGCGGTAGGTGCGACGCACTTTCAACCCACGTCGCTGTGTCCACGGCCACGTTTAGGATGGAGGCTTTGTGGCGCGATTTTCATCGGGGTGCGTTGCACCTACCAAACCGCAGAGAACACAAAGGACGCAAAGAGAAAGTCTCAAGGATCTTTGCGCCCTCCGCGTCCTCTGCGGTTTCTCTACTGTGCGCTCTCTATGCCCTCCGTGAAGTTACGACGGGGCCTCCCTACACTAGTGTCTGCCGGAGCCGCTCTAGCTGACCGGCGAAACTGCCGTCGATCACCCGGTCTCCCACGCGGACTACCAGACCACCCAGGATCTGGGGATCCACCTGGAACGACATCTCCCACTCCTCGTCCAGTTGTCTCGTCAGTTCAGAGCGGATTGTGGCCTGCTCCGCCTCGGAGAGAGGAATGGCGCTGATGATGGTGACCGGGCCGTGGGCGGGTCCCGTCCCTTCCGGCAGCACCTCCACACGCCCTTCGCGGACGCCGCTGAAGAAGGCATCCACCAGTGTCCTCTGCCGGCGTTCATCCAGCGCCTCGCCGATCAGCCGGTGCGCGGCGGCAATGGCCAGGGCAGCGATCTGCTCCCGCATTTGGCCCAGAAGCAGGTTCCGCTCCTCCTCGGCATCCCGACGGGCCTGGACGAGGAGTTGCTCTGCTTCCTGGCGCGCCTGGGCCGTCGCCTGCTCGACGATCTCCCGGGCCTGCCCGCGGGCTTCGGCCAGGAGCCGGTTCGCCTCCGCCCGGGCCTCCCCTAGAATCTGCTCGCGCTCCTTCTCCATCTCCGCGCGGGCCTGAGCGATAGCCTCCGCGTCCTCCTGCTGTTTGCGGAGCATCTCCCGTCGCGCATCCAGCCGCTGCATCAGCGGCTTCCAGAGGAGAACGCTCAGTGCGCCGAAGAGGATGAGGAAATTGATGATCTGAGCCAGTAGGAATGGGCCATTGATGCCCAACCCTCCCAGTACTTCGCTCAAGGCTCAACTCCTTTGCTTGGTACCATATAGCACTATATGGCTACGGTGTCAGGCTGGGTAAAGCTTCCAGGCCTGGGACCGGCACGAACTTGATCGCCAGCGCCACGACCAGGGCGTAGATGGCGATCGCCTCCGCCAGGGCGGCGACCAGGATCATACTGGTCATAATGCCGCCGCTTGCCTCCGGGTTGCGCCCTATGGCTTCCATTGCCTTGCTACCGATCCATCCAATGGAGAAGGCGGGGAAGATCACTCCCAGCATAATAGTAAGTGCAGTAGCGGTTTGGGTAATGG
>DUEQ01000016.1 GCA_011192085.1 Caldilineae bacterium | reverse complement strand
ATTATACACGAAACGGTTTTTAAGTCACTACCGCCCCTGAGATGGAGAAAGTTATGCAATTCATCGATCTCTCTGCAACCATTGCGCCAAGCCCCAAAGACGCGCCCCCCTTCCTGCGCATTGACATTGCGTACCATGACCACGCCCAGGGCGCGGCCCAGGCCCAAGCCCTCCTCAACGTCTCGCCCAGCGTCTTTCGCAACGGCGAGGGCTGGGCCACCGAGACCATCACCCGCCTTGGCACGCACGACAGCACCCATGTGGACGCGCCCTGGCACTACAACAGCGTCATCCAGGGCAAACCGGCCCAAACCATCGATCAACTCCCTCTGGAATGGTTTTTCTCCGATGGCGTGGTCTTTGACTTCACCCACAAACCTGATGGCGACGCCATCACCATTCAGGAAATCCAGGCTCAACTCAACGCCATGGCGTATGAGCTCAAGCCCCTGGACATCGTGCTCATGCACACAGGGCGGGACCAGTTCTACCACCAGCCCGACTATCTCTTCCGCGGGCCGGGCGTCACCCCCGAGGCCACCCGCTGGCTGTATGAGCAGGGCGTGCGGGTCATGGGCATCGACGCCTGGGGTTGGGATCAGCCCCTGAATATCCAGGCGAAGCAGGTCATGGAGGCGGGTGGCAAGCCGGGCGTTTTCTGGGCCGCGCATCAGGTCGATCTCCCCTACGCCCAGATCGAACGCCTCGTCAACCTCGACCAGCTCCCCCCGCATGGCTTCAAGGTAGCCTGCTTCCCCCTGAAGATCCAGGATGGCAGCGCCGGCCCGGCCCGGGTCGTCGCCATCCTCGAATAGAGCGAGCAGTTCTCCAAATGAGCCAAACGCTGCTATAATACACCCACACCCATCCTTCTCTCCTGATCCAAGGTGCAGTGAAATGGCTCTGCTCGACATCATCAAAATCGGCGATCCGCGACTGCGCAAGAAAAGCCGCCCCATCCGCCGTTTCGATAAACAATTGAAGAAGCTGGCCGAAGACATGGTGGAAACCATGCGTCACGCGGACGGCGTAGGATTGGCCGCGCCCCAGGTGGGAATCAACGAGAGACTCATCGTCGTGGAGATGCCCAAAGAGGGCTTTGAGGACGATCCCCAGGCGGGCAAGTTGTTTGTCCTGGTCAATCCCGAGATCGTACGGACCAAGGGCAAGATGGAACCGGGTGACGAGGGCTGTCTCTCCATTCCCGGCTACATC
This sequence comes from Caldilineae bacterium, assembly GCA_011192085.1. Taxonomy (GTDB): domain Bacteria; phylum Chloroflexota; class Anaerolineae; order J102; family J102; genus M2005. Next base: position 1,634 of record DUEQ01000016.1, on the reverse strand, counting down.
GGCGAGGTTATGCGTTATCCCATGGTCGCCATCAAAGGCCAGGATGTGAACGGCAAGGAGGTCCGCATCAAGGCGTATGATTTCCTGGCCCGCATCTTCCAGCATGAGATCGACCACCTGGACGGCGTGCTCTTCATCGACCACATCCAGGACCCCGCCAAACTCCGCCGCATTGTGCATGACCCCGAGACGGACGCATGGCGCGAGGAGCCCGCGGCCGCCCTGCTCGCCTGAATGCTGGAATCATCCCGCCCTAAAACCCCCTGGCTGTTGACCGCCCTCATCACGTTGATGGGGGTGGTGTTGTTGCTGCCCCTCGGCCGCTGGCTGTTGTCCGAATGGTGGAGCAACGACTATTACAGCCACGGTTTTCTCGTGCCTCTGGTGTCGGGCTTCTTCGCCTGGCGCATCATTCCCCGGCTGAATCGGGATCCCGATAATCGGGGCCTCCTGCTGGCGGGCGCGGGGACAGCGGCCTACCTCTATTTCTTCGCCTACCGCGCCTTTCATTTGGCCGCGCTGGGGATGGGCCTCATGCTTGCTGGGATGGTCTGGACCTATTGGGGGGGGGCGGGATTGAAAAAGCTCGCCTTTCCCTTGGCCTTCCTCATCTTCATGATTCCCTTCCCCTTCATCGAAGCCAGCAGCCTGCCCCTCTCCCTGTTCACGGGCCAACTCGCCACCCGCCTCATGCAGATGATGGGCATGGAAGTGACCGTCCAGGGCGCAGCCGTGTCCCTGCCCAACGCGAATCTCGTGGTGGGCGCGCAGTGCTCGGGCGTGCGATCCATCATCTCCCTGGCCGCCCTGGCCGCGGTGTACGCCTACATGGTCGAGGGAAGCTGGCCGAGAAAAACCCTGCTCTTCCTGGCTGTAATTCCCATCGCTGTACTGGGCAACATCTTTCGCGTCAGCTCCCTCCTTTGGGTGGCCAACCGGTGGGGCGCAGACGCGGGCTTCACCTACTATCACGAGTATTCCGGCTTCGCCATCTTCGCCTTCGCCTTCATCCTGCTCATCCTCACCGCCCGCCTGTTCCGATGCCATCGGATTCGAAACGATCTCTGATCCTCGCCGCCATCCTCGCTCTGGCATTGCTGGCCATGCTCGGCATTCTTGGCCGGGATGTGTTGCAAAGCCGGGTGTTTGGCAAAGCGCGGGGATATGCCTTCGTCACCGACATCGACCGCTGGCGCAAAACCCGGCGGGAACGCGTCGTGCGCGCTCGCTATGACCTGAGCCTGGGACCGCAATTACACGATCTACCCCTGGAGCTCGGCGATTGGGCGGGCGAGGATATTCCCCAGGACAACATCGAAGTTCAGATTTTGCTGGAGCCCGAAGAATACGTCTATCGTCGCTATCGCCGGGCCGATGGCAAGATCATCTGGCTGAGCGTCATCGGCAGCCGCCAGTCCAAATCCTTTCATCCGCCTCAGATCTGCTACGACGCCGCGGGCTGGGCCACAGAAATCGCCTCCGAGCCCATCGCCCTGGCCAAGGGCGACTTCTACGCCCTGAAGGTGGAGGCGAAAAAGGACGCATGGACCCACATCGTCCTCTATTTCTACCTCTATCCCGATTATCTGCGGGATCAGAGTAAAGGCGTTGTCCTGTTCAAAGTGACGGCCCCT
>DUEQ01000159.1 GCA_011192085.1 Caldilineae bacterium | reverse complement strand
GCGGTGCACAACCCGGACAAGCGGTCGTACCTGTACATCCTGACCCCGGCCGGGCTCCAGGCCAAGTCGCGGCTGACGTATCGGTTTTTGCGGTTCACCTTGGATTTCTACGAGCAGGTGGAGGCCATTATGCCTTATGTTTCGCACCTGCACCTTTCGGATGCCTCCGGCATTGATGGCGAAGGGCTGCAAATTGGCGATGGCGGTATCGACTGGGTGCGCTTTTTCGAGGTCGTTGGTGATTTCCGCGGCACAATGATCCCTGAAATTTGGCGCGGGCATCAACGCGGCGGGGAGGGCTTTATTATTGCCATCAACCGTCTTTCAGATGCGTATTTCAAAGCAAAGGGAAAGAAGTAGAGATGCCAGGCCCTTTTTACCGCCTGACGACCGCCCGCCTGCGCCTTGAACGCGAATGGCGCCTCTGGAACATCAACCGCCAGGTGCGCGCGCACGCCGTCCCCGACCCGGCTCAACCGCCGGTGGTGTTTTTCAATGCCTCATCGCGGCTGAGCGGCCTCAGCCAGAACGCGGCTTTTACGCAATTGACAGCCTGGGGATTGCAAATGCGCGGCATTCCGGTGGTGCATTTTGCCTGCCGGGGCGGGATGACCCGTTGTCCGCTGGGCGCTGACCCTGATCGCCCCGACCAGCCGCCGCCCTGCAAGGCCTGCGCTGCCCAAACTCGCAAACTAACCGCCGCTGCACAGACCCGCTGGTTTGAATTTGCCCCTGATCCCGCGCTGGATGCTGCTCTGGGCGGCTTGAGCGTGGATGAAATGGCGGGCTTTGCGTGGAGAGGCGGGAGCGAGGCATTGGGCAGCGAGCGTGATATCCCCTTAGGGGCGTTGACCCTGCCCTCCCTGCGCTGGCGGCTGCGCCGTCATCACCTGATTGACGACAAACCTACCCGCGCGCTTTTCCGCGAGTTCATCCGCTCGGCGCATCGGGTGGCGGTGACGTTTGACGCCCTGCTGCGGGAAGTTCAGCCGCAGGCGGCAGTGGTTTTCAACGGACTGCAATTCCCGGAGGCCGCCGCTCGCTGGGTGGCGCAGCAGCATGGGATTCGCGTCATCACCCACGAGGTCGGGTTTCAGCCTTT
>DUEQ01000158.1 GCA_011192085.1 Caldilineae bacterium | reverse complement strand
TTTTACCCCGTTCAGATTTTTTCTCAAAGAGGAGAAACCTTATGAAGCACCGACGCACACTTTTTGTGATGGTGGCCCTGTTGCTTTTGGCGGTCACGGTCTCGATTCTCTCTGGCTGCGCGCAACAGCCAGCCTCGGAGGGCGGTGAGAAGGTGGTGGAAGTCACCAAGGTGGTGGAGGTGACGAAGGTGGTGGAGGTGGAGAAGCCTGCGGAAGAGATGATCCCGGAAGGGGCGACCGTCATTAACTTCTGGCATGCGTTTGGCGGCGGGCGCAAGCTCCTCATCGAGCGCATGGTGGCGGATTATAATTACACCCATCCGGGCGTGTATGTGAAGGTGGAGAACAAGGGTTCCTACCGCGACACCCTGAATGCGGCCATCCTGGCGGCCCAGCAGGGCAATCCCCCTCACGTCGTTCAGATCTTCGAGGTTGGCTCCCAGTTGGCGTTGGATTCGGGCATCTTCGTGCCCTTTGAAGAGAATGCGCCTTCCTGGGTGCACATGGAGGACCTGATCGGCGGCGTGGCCAACTACTACAACTTCAACGGCAAGTTCTACTCGATGCCCTGGAACTCCTCGAATCCCATTCTGTACTACAACAAGGACATCTTCCGGGCTGCGGGGCTGGACCCCGAAAAGCCGCCGGAAACGTTCGAGGAGATGCTCGACATCTGTGACAAGATCGTCAGCAGCGGCGCGGCCAAGAACTGCGTGTCCTGGCCTCTGCATAGCTGGTTCTTCGAGCAGTGGATGGCGAATATGGGGGCGGAGCTGGCCAACAACGGCAATGGGCGTGATGCCCGGGCCACGGAGGTCTATCTGACCAGCGACGCGGCCAAGGAGATCGTGAGCTGGTGGAAGGAGATGTACGACAAGGGCTATTACGCCTATAGCGGCAAGCTGGAGGACTGGGACGGCGCGGATGCGATCTTCGTCTCCGGTCAGGCGGCCATGGAGATCACCTCCACCTCGGACGTGGTCAATCGCCAGAATGACGCCGCGGCCAACGGCTTCGAGCTGGGCACGGGTTATCTGCCCTATCCCGCCAACAGTGAACGCCAGGGTGTGATCGTTGGCGGGGCCAGCCTGTGGATGTCGGGCGGTCATCCCGATAACGAAATGAAGGCCGCCACCGAATTCGTCACCTGGTTCACCAACACGGAGAACGCGGTGCGCTGGCACAAGGCTACAGGCTACTTCCCCATCCGCAAGTCCGCGGTGACGGTGCTGGAAGGTCAAGATTGGTTCCAGCGCAATCCCGCGTATCGGGCCGCGTTTGATCAGCTCCTGAACACCAAGGACACGAAGGCCACTCGCGGCGCAGTCATCGGCGCCTTCCCCGAAGTCCGCACCATCATCGAACAGGCCATCGAGAAGGTGTTGGCAGGACAGGCTTCGGTGGATGAGGCCCTGGAGCAGGCCAAGCAGGAAGCGGACAAGGCCATCCAGGATTACAACAAGTCGGTCGAGTAATCGCAACGTCCAAACAACACACGCGTTCCTAACTCTTTACGGGCGATCCGGTCGTTTTCCCAGGCCGGGTCGCCCGTCCTGCCCTTTCAGACTGCGGAGTTCAGTTCGTTGACCTCGGTTCATCAGGAGGCTTCATGAGTACGGCCAAGTTCAAAGGGAAATGGGTGCCATGGCTCTTCATGCTTCCCACCCTGATTATTCTGGCAGTGTT
>DUEQ01000157.1 GCA_011192085.1 Caldilineae bacterium | reverse complement strand
GGGGGTGGGGGTGAGCGTGGCCGTAGGGGTGGCCGTGGCGGTCGCCGTGGCGGTCGCCGTGGCCGTGGACGTGGGGTCTACCGGCGGCAATGGGCGCCACCACAGGCCATATCCCACGCCCGCGTAGAGCTGATCCCGTTTGCTGGGATCGAGGAAGAGGAATTTGACATGACCTCGGGCGGGCCCGCCCAGCTTGCGCCAGCTTGTGCCGTTGTCGTCGCTGCGCCAGATCGCGCCGCCGGCCTCTCCCAGAAAGATCAATTGCCAGATGATGGGATCGGAAGCGAGGGCTGTGGCGTGTCGGGCGGGCGTATGCAGCTTCTCCCAAGCGCCCGTCTCATCCCGACGCCACACCTCGCCCTGACGCGTCAGCGCGTAAAGCAGATCAGGTCGCCGCGGGGGCGACATCAACAGCATGGGCGTCATGGCGTCGGGGAGCGTTTCCTGTTCCCAAGCCTGTTCGGGCCCCCTGCCGATGAACAGCCAACCCTCGCCAGCGGCATAGAGCGCGTCGGAGAGATAGAGGGCGGTGATGGGCCCCGGCGTACGCTCCTCCCGCCAGGTGTTGCCTCCATCCATGCTGAACCGCAGGTGATCCCCGCCGCTGAAGGCCAGCAGGTCTCCTTCGGGCCGAACGCCCACCGCCAGCAGGTCGGGGTCGAACGTCTGCGGGCTGAAGAGCAGCTCGAAGGTTTCTCCCGCGTCGGTGGAGAGATACAGGCTGCGCCGATGGATGTCCCCGGCCAGGGCGTAGACCCGACGACTGCCGCCCGCTGCAAGACGGGTCAGGAGAAGCCGTCCCAACACATCGCGAGGCAATCCTTCTCCGATCTCGATCCAACTGCGGCCCTCATCCACGCTGCGATACAAGCCCTTCACAGACCAGCGATAGATGGTGGTCAGGCCCTTTTCGCTGTTGAACGCTGCGCCAGTCATTGCGCCTGTTTCCTGCCCGATGGCATTCCACGCGGGCGCATCCGCCTGCCCGGCGAAGGGGAGCAGGGCAAAGGGGGCGAAGAAGATCAACGCGCCGAGGATCCACACCCACCAATAGCGCTCGGGCGTGGCGAGAAGTTGGGCGAAGCGCGAGGATGAACTCACCGTGGCGGCGTGGGTGTGGGGGGAGGAGGCGGCGGCGGCGTGGGCGTGGGGGTGGGAGGCGGCGGCG
>DUEQ01000156.1 GCA_011192085.1 Caldilineae bacterium | reverse complement strand
GAGCCATCTTAGATGTCAGTCCGTCAAAGGGATAGCGAGACTATTCCCCTTTGATGGTGACATACTTGTAGAGTTCGGTGCCCAGCGGGTTGGTGATGTAGCCTTCCACCCTGTCGCTGAAGATGAGCGGCGTGTTGTTGTGCGCGATCCAGATGCGGGAGGCGTTCTCCATCAGCATGCGCTCAGCTTCCTGGTACATCTTCTCGCGCTCGGCCTGATCCACGGTGGAGCGGGCTTTGCGCAGCAACGCATCCAGCTCGGGGAACTGGATCCAACCTTCCTTGGCCTTGGGCTTGTCGGTGCCAATGAAGAAGTAACCCAGGAAGTTGTCGGGATCGCCGTTATCGCCGCCCCAGCCCAACTGATACAGGCCGCGCAGATCGCCCTCTTTGCGCATCTTCAGGTAGGTGGGCCAGTCGCCCGCCAGCTCAAGCTGCACATCGATGCCCACAGCAGCCAGTTGGGCGGCCATGGCCTGGGCGATGCCTTCAGGATCGGGGTAGTAGAAGCGGACGATGGGCATGTAGTAGAGTTTCAGAGGCATCTTCGTGCCATCTTCCCAAGTCACCTCTTTGATGCCATCGGGGAAGCCCGCTTCCTTCAGCAGCTCTTTGGCCTGTTCGGGATCGTAGGGAATGCCGTGGATATCGAAGTTGTGTCCCCAGACCATGGGCGGCAGGAAGTTCTCGGCCACCTCGCCGTACTTGCCATAGAAGGTGTCGACAATGGACTGCTTGTCGATGGCCATGGCCACGGCCTTACGCACTCGCAGATCCTGGAATTCCTGGATCTTGTAATTGAAGGCCAGATAAGCCGTGTTCAGCGCGGGGCGGGGTTTGACATACACGCCGTCCATATCTTCCGCGGCCCTCACGTCCTCGATATTGGCCTGCTCCATCGCGTGGATCTCGCCGGTCTGGAGGGCCAGGAAGCGAGCCGAATTGTCCGGGATCACCCGGATGACGATGGTGTTGACGTTGCCGGGAATCTCGCCCCAATAATCCTCGTTGCGGACCAGGGTGATGTGATCGTCGGTCACCCATTCCTTGAACTTGTAGGGGCCGGTGCAGACATAGCCCACTTCGGGGGAGCCGTAGTCGGGGCCATACTTTTCGATGGCCGCGGGGCTGGCGATGGCGAACATGGGCATCGCCATGTTGGCCAGGATGGGGGCCAGGGGCTCGCGCAGGGTAAAGCGGACGGTGTAGTCATCCACCTTTTCGATGTTGGTGACGATGGAATCCCCCTTGAAGCCGTTCCACATGTAATCCCAATACTCGAAGTCCTGCTCTTCGAAGTGAGCGGGATGTTCGGGATCCCACCAGCGGGTGAAGTTGTAGACCACGGCGTCCGCGTCGAAATCGGTGCCGTCATGGAACTTCACGCCCTTGCGCAGATAGAAGGTCCAGACCGTGCCATCCTCGTTGGACTCCCAGCTTTCAGCCAGGCTGGGCACCACGTTGGTGGTGTCCTTGTCGTAGGCCAGCAGCGATTCACAGCCCTGATTGGTGACACGGAAGGATTCACCGTCGGTAACGACCGCGGGGTCCAGCGCCACCGAATCGCCGCCGCGACCGAAGATGAAGGTGACGCCCATCTCAGCCTCACCGCCGCCTTCGCCGCCCTCTGCAGCCTCGGGCGCGCCGAACCACTTCTCGTAGATCGCGTCATACTCGCCCGATTCCTTCACCGCGGCCAGGCCCTTGTTGATCAGCTCCAGGACCTCGGGCGCATCCTTGCGCACGGCAATGCCGTAGTATTCTTCGGTGAAGGGGCCAGCCACGATCTCCACGTTCCACTCGGGATTGGCTTTGATCATATCCGCGGTGGTGGGGGCGTCATTGATGACCGCATCCACATCGCCATTGGCCAGAGCCTGCATGGCCAGAGTGATCTCGTCGTAGCGGACGACCTCGGCATCGGTATTTTCCGTGGCCCAGATGTCGCCGGTGGTGCCGAGCTGCACGCCGATCTTCTTGCCCGCCAGATCCTCGAGGCCTTTGATGTCGCTGCCCTTCTTCACGGCCAGCACCTGGCCCGCGTTGAAGTAGGGCTCACTGAAGTCGACGGTTTGCTTGCGCTCGTCGGTGATGGTGGCCGCGGAGATGACCGCGTCGAACTCACCGCTGGCCAGGGCCACGAAGATGCCATCCCAACGGGTGTTCACGAATTCGGGCTCGAATCCGGCGGCCTCGGCAATGGCCTTCATCAAATCGATGTCGAAGCCCTGGATCTCGCCGTTCTCATCCACGAACTCGAAGGGCGGATACTCCGCATTGGTGCCGACGATGACCTTGTTCACCTCCGGCGCTTTGGTGGGCTCGGGCGCCTTCGTGGGCTCAGGCGCCTTGGTCGGTTGCTCGGCCGCAGGCGCTTCGGTGGGTTGGGGAGGCGCTTCGGTGGGCTGAGCGCCGCCGCCACATGCCGCAAAGGCCATGGCCGCCAACAACAGCACGCTGAGCAAGATCAGTAAACGACGTTTGGACATCAGATTCTCCTCCTTGTTAGAAGCAACGAAAAAACGATGAGACTACGCATCTTT
>DUEQ01000155.1 GCA_011192085.1 Caldilineae bacterium | reverse complement strand
TTTTTCAACGGAGCAATGAAACTCTATGGCAGGACATAGTAAGTGGGCGAATATCAAACGCCGTAAATCCGCTGTCGACGCCAAGCGTGGCAAACTTTTCACCAAGATCGCCCGAGAGATCCAGGCTGCAGCCCGGATGGGAGGCCCGGACCCCGAATCGAACATCCGCTTGCGCTTTGCTTTGGACAAAGCCAAGGCCGCGAATATGCCCAAGGATAACATCCAGCGCGCCATCAATCGCGGCGCGGGCCTGGAAAAGGGTGAGGCTCTGGAAGAGCTCACCTATGAGGGCTACGCGCCTCATGGCATCGCCGTCATCGTCGAGGTGTTGACCGACAACAAGAACCGCACGGTGGCGGAATTGCGTCATGTCTTCTCCAAGGCGGGCGGCAATCTGGCCAGCAACGGCTCGGTGGCGTGGCAGTTCGAGCGCAAGGGCCAGATCACCGTCAAAATGGAGGATGGCGCGGATGAGGATGAGCTGTTCCTGGTGGCTGCGGATGCAGGCGCGGAGGATGTGGAATTCGACGAGGGCGTGGCTGTGGTCACCACCGCGGACACCGATCTGGCGGCCGTGCGCGACGCGCTGGTGGAGGCGGGGTATCAAGTCGAAGAGGCGGAGCTGACCATGGTCCCCAAGATGGAGATGACCCTGTCCCTGGATCAGGCGATGAAGGTGACCGCATTGTTGGAGCGGTTGGAGGACCTGGACGACGTGCAGAAGGTCCACTCCAACCTGGCCATGAGCGACGAGCTCTACGCGAGGCTGTCCGCGGCGTGAGGCGAGAGCGTTTGGTGGTGTTGGGCGTCGATCCCGGCACCGCCATCACCGGCTATGGCGTGGTGGCGGAGGAGGAGCATGCATCACGGGCCCTGACCTATGGCGTCATTCGCACCCCGGCCAACCAGCCTTTGTCCCAACGCCTGGTCACCATCTACGCCGAGCTCAATGCTCTGCTGGATCAGTTCCAGCCCGCCGCGGTGGCCGTGGAAGAGGTTTTCTTCTCAAAAAACGCCCGCACTGCGCTCAGCGTAGGCCACGCCCGCGGCGTCGTACTGTTGGCCGCGGCTCAGCGGGGCATCCCCCTCTTTCACTACAAGCCCACCCAGGTGAAGCAGGCCGTCACCGGCTACGGCGGCGCGGACAAGCGCCAGATCCAGGAAATGGTGCGGATGCTGCTGGGCCTGGACGACATCCCCCGTCCCGACGACGCCGCGGACGCCCTCGCCATCGCCCTCTGCCACCTCCATTCCGCGTGGACACCCTGACCTTATTATGATCAGTCGTTTGCGCGGGCGCATCGAAGCCCTGTACGAGGATTCCGCCATCGTGGACATCGGGCCCTTTGGCGTCACCGTGTACGCGCCCGCGGCGCAACTGGCTGAATGGCAGGTGGGCCAGCCCGTGGCCCTGTTCACCTATCTCCACGTGCGGGAACAGGAGCTCACCCTGTTTGGATTCGCCACCGAGGAGGACTTGGATTTGTTTCAGGTGCTGTTGGGCGTGAGCGGGGTGGGGCCCAAACTGGCCCTGAACATCCTCTCCACCCTGCCGCCCGACGCCATCCGCATGGCCGTGGCCAATGATGAACCGGGCCTGCTCACGCGGGTGCCGGGCATCGGCGCCAAGAGCGCCAAGAAAATCCTGTTCCATCTTAAGGATAAGATGGGCGCGCCCGAGTTCGAGGGCATGGGCGTCGCGGCTATCACCGACGAGGACGCGGAGGTCATCGAGGCCCTCACCAGCCTGGGGTATAGCATCGTCGAGGCGCAGCGCGCGGTGCAAGCTGTGCCCAACGATGTGACGGGCGTGGAGGATCGCCTACGCGCGGCCCTGGCGCAGTTGATGCCGTGAATGAAGTGGACTGAAAGAGGACTGTAACGATTATCCGTTGGCCGGAGAGGCATGATGGAAGCGGTTGGACCTGAACGACGCGCACGCCCGTCAGGCCGTGGATCTGGGCTGCACGATCGCCATCAGCACCGACGCCCATCGCCCCACGGACATGGACTATCTGATGTACGGCGTGGGCGTGGCCCGTTGGGCCTGGCTCACCCCCAACGACATCATCGACACCCGGCCCGTGGACGCCATGCTGGCCCTCTTGAAAGGATGATTTCCATGGACCTGTACAGGCGACTCTATCTTCTCCTCCCCGCGCTTCTTCTGTTGAGTCTGACCATCGCGGCTTGCAGCGTGCCCGCGCCCGCGTGCGACCAGGCCAGCATCATTTACCCCGCGGGCGAGGGTTTGCAGGGCGGGCCCCTGCGGCTGGGCGTCATCGACGCCAGCCATCTTTTTCTCAGCGAGTTGCCCAACGGCCTGAAAGCCAGCCAGGCCCAAATCGCCGTGCTGGATGACGTGCGCTGGGGCTATATCGAGCCCAACGCGCCCCAGGGGGACGCGCATCGCTACGCCTGGGACGCGCCCTCGGTGCAGCTCGATTCACGCGTGGCCGCGTATCAGGACGCGGGATTCGAGCTGGTCATCGTGCTGCGGGTGTGGAATCCCTGGGCGCGGGCCACCGGACCGCAAGGCGGGCTGGCCGCGGCCGCCGCGTCCACGCCTCCTCAATTGGCGTATCTGGATGATTACAGCGCCTGGGTGCAGGCGTTGGTCGAGCGTTACGATGGCGACGGCGTAGATGATTTCCCCGGCCTGAGGGATGTGGATGGCGATGGGCGTCCCGATCCGGTGCGTTTCTTTCAGATCGAGACCGAGGCTGTCACGGGCGTGTGGTGGCAGGGAACGTCGCCCGAGACCGCGGCGTCCGATTATGTGACTCTGCTGCGGGCCGCGGCCCGCGCGGCCCGCGCTGCATCGCCCGACGCGACCATCATCCTGGGCGGCATCGCAGCCACCGACATGCTAGACCGCTATCCCTCGGCCGCGGATTTGCAGGATGTGGTCACCAGCATCAGCCCGGACGTGTGCGGCGCGCTCACGGCATTCCAACAGATCCTGGCGGCCGGCGACGCCTACGACATTGTGGCCGTGCACAGCATCGCGGATTACACGGGCCTGGCAATCCTGGCCGATTGGGTGGCAACGTTGGCCGGGCGAGAAAAGCCGGTGTGGATCACCGGAGCCGCCTCCGCTCCCGCGCTGACTGCAGATCCCCAGCACATCTCGGTGAACCCCCTCTATCCCAGCGAGGGCGAGGGCCTGTGGAACGCGCTGCGCGATCCCGATGATCCCAATCATGCCGGAGTGACCCAATGGTATCGAGCGGAGCAGGCCCGTCTGGCCTTCAAGAAGTGGGTTATGGCCGCGTGGAGCGGTTTCGACGCGTTGGTTATGGGTTATGAGCAGGATCGGCCCACCTACGAACGGCCTGAATATGGCCTGCGCGACCTCGCGTTTCAGGGCATGCTGGCTCCGGGCGAAGCCCCATTGACCCGGCCCGTGATCCACGCTCTGGCCACGGCGCAAGGGCAGTTGGGCGGATACGCCTCGGTGCAGCGGCTCCTCGGCTTCGGGCCGGGCGTCTACGCGTTCGAATTCATGGTGGAGGGTCAGCCCGTGTATGCATTCTGGTACGATGACGGCGCAGCCCAGGGGCCGGACGATCCCCCCGCGTCCATCCTTCTCTCCCTGTCGACCCAGGAGCCCCAACTGCTCGTATTCACCATACCCACCCGGGCCGGCCAGACCAGCCCGGACGTGGCCGCCTACGCGCCCCACCATGGCGTCGTCACCCTCACCCTGACCGAAACCCCCATCATCGTGCGCGGGCGCATCGAGGCTTCTGCGCTCGGACAGACTTTCATCCCTCTGGCGCTTTTTCAACATTAGCGCCTGCCAACCGATTGTCAGATATCGTCGAGCGGCGCCCCCCGCCCTCATTTCCGACATACGAACAGGGTCTCGCGGGGCATGAGGCCATAGCGGTTGTCGGGATTCCCGAACTCAGCCCCCTCCTCCCACCAATGCAACGGCGCCACTCGAAAGCCCGCGCGGGTCAGCCGGGCCAGATAATCGGCCTTGGCGTAAATTCGCACATGATCCTCCTGCCCGAACGCGCGGGCCCGGTCCTCGGGCGTGGTGATGGCAGGGTCTTCCACCGAGATGGCGATCCGCTCACTGTAAGGGACTTGCAGGATGGCCCATCCGCCCTGCTTCAGCACCCGATGCAGCTCGCGCATGGCCCGTTCGTCATCGGGCACGTGCTCCAACACATGATTGCAGATGATTGCATCGAAGCTGGCCTCAGGATACTGTATGTCGGTGATATCCATCGTCACCATGACATCCTCGGCATACAGGTCCGCGCTGAGATAGTCGAGCATGGGCGCGGTCTGGAGGATGCGACCCAGTTGGGGTTCGGGCGCGACATGGAGCAGTCGGGCCGGGCGTTGCAGCAGGTCGGTGCGGTGGCGAATGAAGAGGCGCACCAGACGCTCCCGTTCCGTGGAGCCGCATATCGGGCAGGTCGCTTGGTCTCGATAGCCCCCGCCGATGATGTCGTATTGCTTCAGCACGGGATGCGTCAGCCCTCGCGGCCACAGCGTCTTGAGATGCGCGCCGCAAAGGGGGCATGTATAGCGATTCCCTCGGGTGCGCCATCGTCGATAGGCGCGCCACAGCCCATCCTGAGCCTGCTGAGGGATCGCCCTTTCGATGAAGGACTTGAGTGCGCGCTTCATCTCACGTCATCTTCATCACGACTTTGCCGATGACGTTGGCCGCCTGATCCGCCTGGTCTGCCGCATTGGAGACATGACGATACACCTCGCGGGTGCGCAGCATCATCATGATGTGATGACTATCCTCCGGGCCATTGAACAGATCGGCCACAGCCTGGCGATAAAGTCGCTCCACCTGGTTCTCTCGATGTTTCGCCCGCCGCGAATGATCCAACGCCACCATGGGGTTGCGCTCCAGGCGCTGCATGGCCAGCAGCAATTCATCCGCGGCCTCTCGCACGCGGCTCACCATCTCCTGCAAATATTTATCCGATTTCACATCCAGCAATTGCATCTCCAGGATGGTGGTGAAACAATAATCCAGCACATCATCAAGGTAGAGTGAGAGCTCGAAGATGTCCTCCCGATCGAAGGGGGTGACGAAGGTTTTGTGCAGCTCGTCGATAAGGATGCGTCGGAGTTCATCGCCCTGTTTTTCACTGCTCTCGACGATCTCGGCGTCTTTGACATCCCCGGTCATGACGAAGCGTTCCAGCGCGAGCGCGCCTCGTTGCAAGACCTCGGCCTGTTGTCGCAATAGTCGGATGAAGGGGTTTTCTTTGCTGGTGCTGAGAATGCCCATAGGCGTTGAACCTCGATTTTGCTGATCGCGAGATTAAAAAGTGATGTGATAGGCCTTGAAATCGTCGGAACGATGGACGGGACCATGACGTCGAACATCGTGCATCGTCGGTCCGCTATCCTCTTGAAAGAGCGGTCACGCTCCAAGAAAGATCCGCAGAATGAGATAGAGCATGGCGGCCAGGGCCGCGGTGATGGGCACCGTAATGAGCCAGGCCACGCCGATATCGGTGAGATTCAGCCAGCGCACCTGGCTCTTGCGTTCGGCTGCGCCCACGCCCACGATGGTGGAGCTGACCACGTGGGTCGTGCTCACTGGCCCGCCCAGGACCGACGCGCCCAAGATCACAGCTGCAGAGGCCAGTTGCGAGGTGAAGCTGTGGATGGGGCGGATGCGATAGAACTTGCCGCCCAGGGTGTGGATGATGCGCCAGCCGCCGCTGGCCGTGCCCAGGCCGATGGGGATGGCGCTGGCGATGATCACCCAGTCGGGCACGTAGAAATGATTCTGAAAGCCCAGGGCCACCAGGCCCATGACGATGATGCCCATGGCCTTCTGAGCGTCATTCGTGCCGTGAGAGAGGGCCAGAGCGGTGGCAGTGATGATCTGCGCCCGGTTGAACGTCGTGTTGATCTTAGGCGTGGCGCCTCGGGCCAGCCAATAGGTGAGTTTGAGCAGGGCCCAGCCCATGACAAAGCCCAGGATGGGGGAAATGAAGAGCGCCAGCGCCATCTTCATCAACCCATCCATCTTGATGATGGCCACGCCGCCGTAGATGAGGGCCGCGCCCACCAGCCCCCCGGCCAGGGCGTGAGATGAACTGGATGGAATGCCGAACCACCAGGTGATGATGTTCCAGGCGTTGGCCGAAACCAGGGCGGCGATGATGGTCGTCACCGTGATGCTGTTTGGATCGATCAGGTCCTTGCCAATGGTGGTGGCCACAGCGACGCCGAACAGGAGCGGGCCTGCAAATTCAGCAGCCGCGGCCAGCAGCAATGCAGCCCGCGCCGACATGGCCCGGGACGCGATGATGGTGGCCACCACATTGGCCGCGTCGTGGAATCCATTCAGGAAATTGTACAACAGGGCCAGGGAGAGAAGAATGCCGAAGATGATGTAATCGTTCATGAAGTCGTCAGGGATTTGGGCCGGGCGCTGCTCTCGGATGCAGCCAAGCGAGCCATGATGGAGGTCGCATCCAGCTATTCC
>DUEQ01000154.1 GCA_011192085.1 Caldilineae bacterium | reverse complement strand
GAAGTATAATAGGAAATGAGGACAGGGACGTCCATGCCAAGGCGTTCCTGTCCTCCTCATTGCAGCGCCCCGCAGAGGAGGAGAGCACGTTTCATGGCGAAATATGTTGCGCCGACCATTGATCAAATCCTCAGCAAGCTCAAATACATGAGTCCCGAGGAGCTGATCCGCGTCCGGCAGGCTTATGAATTGGCCGAACGCCTGCACCGAGGCCAGAAACGAAGTTCGGGCGAGGACTACATCACGCATCCCCTGGCTGTGGCGGACATCCTGACCGACTTGAAAGCCGGTGTGGACACCATCATCGCCGGATTGCTGCACGACGTGGTGGAGGATTGCGATTACACGCCCGAGGAGATCGAGGAGCAATTCGGCACCCGGGTGATGAAGCTGGTCATGGGGGTGACCAAGCTCTCCAAACAGACGGCCCGGGAGCTAGAGCCCACCGACGGACACGGCAAGCCTCTGAACGGCAACGGGCACGGCGCCAGGCGAGCTCCCACCAGGAAGGAGGAATGGGCCGAGAACATGCGTCAGCTCTTCATGAGCTCGGTGGAGCACCCCCTCATCCTCGTCATCAAACTGGCGGACAGGCTCCACAACATGCGCACCCTTTACGGCCACTCCAGCGAGGCAAAGCGCAGGCGCATCGCCCAGGAGACCCTGGAGATCTTCGCCCCCGTCGCCAACCGCCTGGGCATGTGGCAGATCAAATGGGAGTTGGAGGACCTATCCTTCCGTTATCTGGAGCCCGACACCTATCAGCAGATCAAACATGAACTGGCGCAGCGGCGAGAGACACGGGAGCGTTTCGTGAAGCAGGTGGAGCGGGAGATCCGGCGGGAGTTGGATAAAGCGGGCATTCAAGGGGAGGTCGAGGGGCGGCCCAAACATATTTATTCTATCTGGCGCAAAATGCAACGCAAGGGCGTGCCTTTCAAGGAGATCTACGACGTGCATGGCTTTCGCATCATCGTAGACACCGTGGCCGATTGTTACGCTGTGCTGGGACTCATCCACAACCGCTGGACGCCCATCCCCGGCGAATTCGACGACTACATCGCCCGTCCCAAGGACAACGGCTATCAATCCCTGCACACAGCGGTCATCGGGCCGGGCGGCAAACACATGGAGGTGCAGATTCGCACTCGTGAGATGCACGAGATGGCGGAACAGGGCGTGGCCGCACACTGGCGGTATAAAGAGGATGGCGGCAAGTACGACGCCAGTTTCGCTAATAAGGTGGCGTGGCTGCGGGCCCTGGTGCAATATGAGGAGGAAGAGGGATCCGATGCGGAGCAGATGGTGGAAAACATCCGCACCGATCTCTTCAGCGACCGCGTGTACGTCTTCACGCCCAAAGGCGACCTCATTAGCCTGCCCGCGGGCGCCACGCCCGTGGATTTCGCCTATCACATCCACACCGAGGTGGGACATCGTTGCCGCGGCGCCCGGGTCAATGGCAAGCTGGTGAAGCTGAACTACCAGTTGCAGAACCGAGACAGGGTGGAGATCATCACAGCCCGGCGGGGCGGGCCCAGTCGCGACTGGCTGAATCCCAACCTGGGTTATGTGCGCACCTCGCGCGCTCGCAGCAAGATCAAAAGCTGGTTCCGCAAACAGGACCGGGAGCAGAACATCCAGGCTGGACGCATGGCCCTGGACCGGCTGCTCAAGCAGCTCAACATCCGCATCGGCTTCGATGAAGTCGCCCGGATTCTGGAATATGACACGGTAGAGGACATGCTGTCAGCCCTGGGCTACGGCGATCTCTCCACCGAACGCATCGCGGGCAAACTCATCGACCTGCAACACCAGGCCAAGCTGGAGGCCATGCGGGAGCAAGCGCCCGATGAGCCCGACATCCTGCCGCCCCAGGCCCGCCCGGGCGACAGGGATGTGAAAATCCGCGGGGTGGAAGGGCTGGAGTACCGCATGGCCAAATGCTGCCATCCCATGCCGGGCGAACCCATCGCCGGATACATCACCCGCGGCCGCGGGGTCACCATCCACCGCCAGGATTGCCACAACCTCCTACACCTCAGCGAACGTGAACCGGAACGGATCATTGACATCTCCTGGGGCATCGAGACCCCCACCTACCCGGTCACCATCCTGGTCAAAGCCTGGAATCGGGCGGGGCTCCTCAACGACATCACCCGCATCCTGGCCAACGAGAAGATCAACATCCGCGGATCCACCACCAAATCCAACCATCGCTCCCCCTTCGCCTCTATCATCCTCACCATCGAAGTGAAGAACGTCTCCCAGCTCACTCGGGTTATGGACCTCATCGACCGGGTCGCCAACGTCATTTCGGTGAAGCGGACGCGCGGTAACCAGCACGCGGGGTGATTGCCACCATTTCCGACGCCACGCACGACGCCCAACCGCGCGAGCGTCCCCTGGTCACCATCGCCATTCCCCTGCTGAACGAGGCCCGGCTGCTGCCCGGCCTGCTGGATGCGCTACGGGCGCAGACATGGCCGCGGGAGGCCATGCAGGTCATCTTTGTGGATGGCGGCTCCACCGATGGGACGCGGGCCATCGCGCGCGCGGCCCTGGCCGACTTTCCTCGCGCCCTGCTCCTGGAAAACCCCGACCGACTGGCCGCGACCGGGCTGAATCGGGCATTGGCCCGCGCGCGGGGAGACTTCTTTCTGCGGCTGGATGCCCGATCGCGGCCAGACCACGATTATGTCGAGCGATGCGTGGCCCACCTTGAGACCGGGGCATGCGCGGGCGTGGCCGGACCGCAGGTTGCGGTGGGACTCAGCGACGCTGGTCGAGCCATCGCCCTGGCGCTGAACCATCCCCTGGGCGCGGGAGGGCCATCCTACCGCCGGGCGCAAACCCTCACCGAAAGCGACACGCTCTACCTGGGCGCGTATCCCACCGCCCAGTTGCAGGCCGTAGGCGGCTGGGATGCAGCCTTCGACGCCAATGAGGATTACGAATTGAATCTGCGGCTGCGGGAGGCGGGGGGGAGGCTATGGGTCGCGCCCGACATTCGGGTGGCATACGTGGCTCGAGATAGCCTGAGGGGACTGGCCCGCCAGTACGCGCGTTACGGCGCCTGGCGCGTCATCACCCGGCGCAAGCACCCGCGAGCCATGCGCCTGCGCCATCTCGCGCCCGCGGTCTGGAGCGGGGCTCTGGCCCTGAGCCTGCTGGCGCTTCCCCTCACCCCCTGGCCCCTGGCGGTTATGCTCCTCCCCTACCTGCTGGCGATCACCCTGACGACCCTGCGTTTGAGCGCGATCCACGGCTGGCGGCGCTTTCCCTGGGTCTGGCTTGCATTTCCCACCATGCATCTGGCCTGGGCCGCGGGCTTCTGGAGGAGGGCGTTGTTCAGGAAATAGACGATAGACGATGGCGTCAGGCAACCACGCGTCATCCGTCCTCTATCGCCCATCGTCCCCATTGTCATCGGCGTCGGCGCGCCAACGCCCGTAGCGTCTATTCTGTAAACAGAACGCCGATGAATCCAATCCCCCGGCAGATGTGCTATAATGCAGGCGAACTTCATCCATTCCCGGAGCGATCTATGACTGACACACCCATCGACACCCAACTCATCGAGGAAGCGAAAACCATCTACGCCCGATTGCAGACGCTTTGGGCGGACGAGGGCGTTGACCAGCTCAGCATCTTTCTGGACCCGGAGATCACTGACGTTCTGGAAGAGATCAAACGCCTGAGCATGGCGTTTATCGCTAAAGTGGCGCAGCTCGAATCCTAGCCATGTTCAAAGACCTGGCCAAGATCTACGTCAAGGGCGGCGACGGCGGCAACGGCGTCGTCGCGTTTCGTCGCGAGAAGTTCGTGCCGCGAGGCGGGCCCGCGGGCGGCAGCGGCGGCAAGGGCGGCGATGTGTATCTGGTGGCCAGCCCCCGGCACAACACCCTCGCCCATTTCGCGTACAAAGTCCACTTCAAGGCGGAGCGAGGCAAGCACGGCAGCGGTTCAAACAAACAGGGCGCACGGGGTAAGGACCTGGAAGTGCCCGTGCCCCCGGGCACCGAGGTGTATGACGCGGAGACGAGCGAGTTTCTGGGCGAGCTACTGGAACCAGGAGAACGCCTGCTAGTGGCCCACGGCGGTCGCGGGGGTAGAGGCAACTACGCGTTTCGCTCATCCACCAACCAGGCTCCCCGCATCGCAGAAAAGGGGGAGCCGGGCGAGGAGCGCTGGCTGCGGCTGGAGCTGAAGCTCATCGCCGATATCGGCATCATCGGCGTCCCCAATGCCGGCAAGAGCACCTTGCTGGCTCGCATCACCCGCGCCAGACCCAAAATCGCCGACTATCCCTTCACCACCCTCGCCCCCAACCTGGGCGTAGCCTTCATCGACGACGCCGACGTCGTGCTGGCCGACATCCCCGGCCTCATCGAGGGCGCACACCGGGGCGTGGGCCTTGGTGATGATTTCCTGCGCCATATCGAACGCACCCGCGTTCTCATCCACCTGCTGGATGGGCTCAGCCCCGATCCCGCGGGCGACTTCCACGCCATCAATCAGGAGCTTGAGCTGTTCAATCCGCAACTCGCGGACAAGCCCCAGGTGGTGGGTTTCAACAAGATGGACCTGCCCGACGTGCGGACGCGCTGGCCCGAGATACGAGATCAACTCGCCGACATCGGCGTCGAAGCGATTCCCATCTCCGCGGCCACGGGAGAGAACGTGGACGCGTTGCTGCGGCGGGCCGTGGCCATGCTCAAGGAGCTGCCCCCGCCCGAACGGAAGCGGGCCCTGCCCGTCATCCGCCCCGCCGACGAAGACTCGTTCACCATCGAGAAAAGGGAAGAGGGCTGGATCGTACGAGGCAAACGGATCGAGCGGGCCGCGGCCATGACCAATTGGGATTACTACGAGGCCGCGCTGCGTTTCCACCGCATCATGGAGGCCATGGGCATCGCTCAGGCCTTGCAGGACGCGGGCGTAAAGGATGGCGATACCGTTATCATCGGGAATGTCGAGCTGGAATGGCGCGACGATTTCTTTTACTAAATTGAGACTCCTACCTATGTCACGCATCGGACTCTTGGGCGGGACCTTCGACCCCGTCCATTTCGGACATCTTATCCTGGCGGAAACCGCCCGCGACACCCTGCGCCTGGACCGGGTCTATTTCGTGCCCGCGGCCGATCCGCCCCACAAACAAGGCCGGGTCGTGGCTCGGGCCCAGGACCGCATCGCCATGCTGAAGATGGCTATCGCGGACAATGGGGCATTCGAGATCAGCCTGATCGATGTAGAGCGCAAAGGCCCGGACTACACCGCCGACATGCTTGCCATCGCCCGCAAAGCCTTGCTGGGGCCGGGAGACGACCTCTGGTTCCTCATGGGCCTGGATTCGGTCATCGACTTCCCCAACTGGCACGAGCCGGAGCGCATCCGCCAGCTCGCGCGGCTGGCCGCCGCCACCCGTCCGGGTTTCGATATCGATTGGGAGCCGCTGGAGCGGGCCTTGCCCGGCATTAGCCATGAGGTGACCCTTCTTCCCATGCCCGGGGTGGATATCTCCTCCAATAACATCCGCCGCCGCATCCTCCACGGCAGCAGCATCCGCTATCTTCTGCCTGAATGCGTGCGGAAATACATCTATGAGCGGGGGCTGTATCGTTATCCCAGTTGGAATGCACGCAGCGCGGGGTTTGCTGGGACCAGGGGATAAAAGTCCGCTACCCGTGCAGCATATAGGCTAGAATGAGCTGTGCGGTAGCGGAGAGTGCCTCCATGTGCGTGCGCTCGTAATTGTGGGATGCATCGAGGCCCGGGCCGATGAGCGCGATGGCCGCGGCGCCCCCCGCGCGCCAATAGGCCTCGCCGTCGGAGCTATAATAGGGATAGACATCCACCTTGTACGGGATCTGGTGGGCGTCGGCCAACTCGCGCAAGCGTGAGGTGAGTCCATGATGGTAGGGTCCGCCGCTATCCTTGGCGCAGATGGTGACATGGAATTCATCTGAGGCCTGTCCGTCGCCCACCGTAGCCATATCCACCGCTACCAGCTCAGCCAGATCCGCGGGGAGGTCGCTGGCCGCGCCATGCCCCACCTCCTCGTAATTGCTAAAGTGGAGAAGAATGGGCCACGGGGGCTGCTGGCCTGCGTCCACCAGGGCTTTGGCCGCTGTGAGCATGGCCGCCACGCCCCCTTTATCATCGAGATGCCGGGAGCGGATGAAGCCGCTGGGGGTGATGACGACGCGCGGATCGAAGGCGACAAAATCTCCGACCTCGACGCCCAAGGCCCGCACGTCCGCCGCGGATGTTACCCGCTCATCCAGGCGCACCTCCATGGTCGCGGGTTCGCGGCGCAATGCGCCCACCTCCTGCCCATATACATGGGAGGAGGCCTTGGTGACAAGAATGCTGCCGGTGATCTCCCGGCCCGAACGGGTGAACACGCGGCATCCCTCTCCTTCAACGGTGTTCCAGGCGAAACCGCCGATCCGGGTGAGTCGCAAGCGACCGTTGGGCTTGATAGCCTTCACCATCGCGCCCAGCGTGTCCACGTGCCCGGTGATCGCGCGCGGCGGACGCGCAGTAGGGCTCGCGATGTGGGCGATGAGCGCGCCCTTGCGGGTGTGCTCGAAGGGCAGACCCAGCTTGCCGAGTGCGGCCTCCACGTAAGCCACAGCTCGGTGGGTGAACCCGGTGGGACTGGGAATGTGCAACAGATCGACCAGGGTGGTCGTGAGATAATCGAGATCCATAACAGGCAAGGACATAATGCCCTCCT
>DUEQ01000153.1 GCA_011192085.1 Caldilineae bacterium | reverse complement strand
CGCAAGGAATGATCCCATTTCCCGCTTTGAGTCGACGTAACCTGCTAAAGTGGCAGAACTTGCGGCTAGACGAAAATATCGGAATTCCGTTGGTTCGCCGTCCGCAGTGCGGGCCATAGGGACTGCGGATGATCCCATGCGGGCTCGGCAGTCCGGTCGAGAGAGGCTTGATCCTCGAAATCTCAATGGCTTGAGGTGACTGCTGAACCTGCTATTCGGAATCTGTCGTGTTCAGTCGCATTCCTGCCCGAGGAAACCGTGGCAAATCTCGTTAGGATCTCCGAGCCCGCTTCTCTTCCACTTCACGCCGCCGCGCTGCTGGCACGGCGCAAGGGGCAGCGTTTCTCCGTGTCCTTCCGGCAGGCGTGCAAAAGGTTTTCTGCGCGGGTTTTGCAGCGAACGGGCGGCGGGAGGCGTGGGCGCTCAGGCGGCGGATGGGAGGTCGGCGAGCGACCGGCGGTAATTCCAGGGCAGGAAACGCTCCGGGGTCGCCGCGACTTCGTCAGGGTGGCTCAGCAGTGCGCTCAGGTAGTCGAACGGGTTCGCCCCGTTCAGTTCGCAGGTGTGGATCAGGCTCATATACAGGTCGCCGATCCGAGCGCCGTTCGGCGTCTTGTAAAAAAGCGAATTCTTCCGATGGATGATCGCCTTCTTCAATGCCCGCTCGCAGATGTTGTTGTCCAGCGGCGCGCCGGCCTGTCGCAGAAACAGCGTCAGCTTCTCCCAATGCTTGAGCAGGTAATTCACCGCACCGCCCAAGGACGAGTTCGGCTCGACTTGCTTCTCATCGAACTGCCGCTGGAGCCACGCCTGCAGTTCCGTCATGGCCGGTTGGCTCTCGATCTGATGAAACCGCAATCGTTCCTCGGCCGACAGTCCGTCGCGCTTCGCGATGGCGTCGTTGCGATAGACGACCTTCAAGGCTTCGAGCACGGTACGGCATGCTTCCGGAAAATGATCGTAGACATCGACGAACTGCCGCCGGGCATGCGCCAGGCAGTTCGCCACGATCGTCTCCAGTTCCTTCGGCATGTTCCGTGACAGCGCATCGCACATTTGGATCGGTCGGTCGAGTTCGTCGGAGCGTTCTTTAAGCACCTCGGTCAGGTTCTCGCCCGCGTGCCGGCGACCGCGATGTCGGCGGCGCCATAACCTGTCAGCCGCACGCGCCAGCGGGCCGCACCCTCTTCGAGTTCGATCACGCACTCCGGCACGCAGGCCAGCGGAGCCGCTGGCAGCTCGAGAAACGGAGCGTCGTTTTTCTTCTCGCGGGAACCTTCCGCCGCTTCGACGCGTGTCTTAAGCGAATGGTAATCGAACGTGAGTGTCGCCGCCGCGCGATGCAGGCCATGTGCGGCAACGAGTTCGACCGCTAGCGACCACAGCGGTTCTCAAATCCGCGACCTCGTTTCGCGAGTCCGCCGCCACGCCTGAAATCGATCCCGCGCCCGCGCCAATTCTCGCGGTAGTTCACGTCGTTTCGAATCCGCCATCGTCCTCCTCCCGGAACATGAGGCCGCCCACGATAGCAAATTCGAAAATCCACCTCATGCACGCTTACCGAAAGGACACGCAAATGGAGCTCCGCCTGCCATCGTTGCCGATACAGCAGAGCGATCTCCTCGGGCGGATATTGCTCGGCGTCGAGCAACGGAGTCACCACAACGAGCGTCTTCGTGCGGAAGCCTTTCTGGGCAACGCGGACGCGAAGCTCCCGCAGCGTCAATGCTTCCGGAAGTTCCGCGTACTGCTCGGCCGACATCCATTTTGGCCGTTGCGGCTTCGGCCAAGAGACCAGATGATCGTCCTTGCCCAGTCGCCGGCCTGTGCGAAAGTCCGTATGGCGGAGCTGATGCTTGCGGACCACGACGTGGACGCCCCGGGCCAGCGGCAAGGCGATGTCGCACCAGCCGCTGAAATAGCGGTCGGCGAGGAGGATGTCGCCTTCGGCCAGAACGTCGTAAAGCGTGCGAAGCAGACTGTTCTCGCCGGTCTGCTTGCCTTGGTACTTCCCGATCGCCGCCTCCAACACCGTGCCGACGGCGAGCGAAAAGATCACTACGATCCGCGCGATGGGAAAGCCGCAGCCGGGCTTCTGGTTCTCCTGCTGCGGATAGGCCGCCTGATTCTCCGGCGTGTCGGGCATGGTGATCGTCGAGCCATCGACGACCCGAACTCTTCGTCCGTGCCACAGCCAGCTCTCCTCCGCCTGGTCTTCCTGTTGCCTGCCGCTGTCCCGGACCAGCTCGTGAACCGCCTCTTCCGGCAAGTTGCCCCGCGCCGTGCAATACGCTCCCGTGTCCGCCGAGCACGGCCGGAGTCCCTCGGCCACTCGCCAGGCGATCAGCCCCGCCACCGCGTCCCGGCAGGAATGATCCGCACTGAGCCATTGGGAAAGGGTGATGAGGTATAACCGAAAGTTGTGTTCTGGAAGTTTGAGAAAAGGCGGCGTATCCTGCTTGGTTTGAACGGT
>DUEQ01000152.1 GCA_011192085.1 Caldilineae bacterium | reverse complement strand
GCGTCGCAGGCTCTCATCCCGCTGGCTCTCCATCACACCGTGGACGCCGGTGACGCAGACATAGTGAGACTCCCGACGGGCGATCCAGCCCTCAATGATCTCCAGGGCCGTGGCCATGTTAATGGCACTGACGCCGACACCCAGGATGTTGACCCGTGCGGCTCCCTGCATCTACCGCTCCGTAAGCATCCGATCCAGGATCTTCCGCACCTGCTCTCGATCCTTCGTGGCGAAGTACCAATCAATCGTACGTTTCAGCCCTTCTCGGAAGGGGACCTGGGGCTCCCAGCCCAGGAGTTTCTTTGCCAGGGAGTTATCGGCCACCCGATTCAGCGGGCCGGTGGGCATATCGGGGCGCAGTTTGATCTCCGCCTTGTGACCGGTGTACTCCAGCACCATCTTGACGGCGTCGATGACCCGCACCCGTTCCATTGTACCCAGGTTGACCGCCGTGCCGTCGTCGATCCTCTCCGCGGCCAGGATGGTGCCCCGCACGATGTCGTCGATGTAGGTCCAGTTGCGCACCTGGGTGCCGTCGCCCCAGACCTCGAAGGGATTCTGCCCGATGAACGCCTTGGCGATCATCGCGATCACCGCATGGTTCTCCACCCCGCGCGGGCCGTAGACGGTGAAGTAACGACAGGAGGCTGCCTTCATGCCGTATTCTTTGTAGTAGGCCTTGAGGGTCAATTCGGCCATCAACTTGGCCCAGCCGTACATGTTATCGGCATCATAGGGAGGCTTGACCAGGTCCTCGGTCAGGTATATCTCCTTATCGGGATCGCTCTGCAGGAAATTGGGGTAAACGCAACCCGACGAGGCGAAGATGACCTTCTTCACCCCGGCGCGACGGGCCTCCCAGAAGACGAGGCCGTCCAAAAAGAGATTGGAAGCCGGCCCGGCCTGATGCAGGTCCACGTAGCCCCGCCCGCCGTGGTCGGCGGCCAGATGGAAAACGACCTCGACGTCCCGCATCGCCATGCGCGCCACGCCCGGCTCGCGCAGGTCGGCGTGGATGAACTCCACGGTGCCGTTCGCCAGGTGTTCCCGGATGTTCTCCAACTTACCGCTGGAGAGATCGTCCACGATACGCACCCTCGCCCCGCGCTTCACCAGGGCGTCGGTGAGATGGGAGCCGATGAAGGAGGCTCCGCCGGTGATGAGAACGTGACGGTTTTGCCAGAACGACATAATCCTTCCTCCACCAAAATTTTAGGGCAGTCTCCCTCTTGAGTGTTGGTACTGCTTGCCCATCCCGCCGGGCGCTGAACCGCCCGGCTCGGTCGGCAAAGCCCCCT
>DUEQ01000151.1 GCA_011192085.1 Caldilineae bacterium | reverse complement strand
CCTGATTCTCCAAATACCATTCTATCGTTCGCTCCAACCCTTCCTCAAACTCTATCTGAAGCTCCCAGCCGAGCTCCTCCTTGATCTTTCTACAGTCGAGGGCGTAGCGGAAATCGTGGGCCACGCCACGGGGGTCTTTGATGAACTTGATCTCAGGTCTCAGGTGCTGGGTCTTAGGGTTATTCTTTAAGATGTCGCAGATCATCTCCACGACTTCGATATTTTTCTTCTCGCACTCTCCGCCGATGTTGTAGATCTCCCCCACAATGGCCCGCACGAGCTTCCCCTGGGCCTTGGGCGGGTTCTGGTAGTGGAGGCCCCTGAGGACCCCCTTCACGGAGCGGGAGTGGTTGTCCTGGACGAATCGCTCCTGGATGCCGAAGGCGGCGAACTCGGAGTACTTGTAGGTCTCCATGAAAAAGCCGCGTTCATCGTGGAAGACCCGCGGCTCGATCAGGACGAGCTCGGAGATCTCGAACCTCTCGAATTTGAACGGCATATGGGCCTCCTTAAAAGACTAAAACTCGGTGAACTCCCGCCGCCGCAGCCCTTCCAGGTCTAATACCCCCGCCCGCGGGTCCAACTTGATCTCCCACTGTTCCATCGTGCGGGCACCGATGAGCGCATCCTGCTCTCGCCCGTCAGCGTTGCCCAATTCATCCACCGGGACCATATCGGTGAAGAAGTCCAAGCCCTCGATCTTGCCGGTGATAAGGCAGAGCTCGTGGATCTCAATGACCCTGGCTTCCAAAGCCACCCGAGCAGGTGTCGGGACCTTCAGCCTGGGTACACCTTTAGCCAAGTCCGAACGGACATAGGAATAGAACGCCCCTGTGTCGAACAGTGCCACTGCCGCTCGTCCTTGGATCTCTATCTCCTTGACAATCCGCGCCATCTCCTCCACCTTCTCCACACACATGCATATGTGCCGATGTGCATGTAATTTTACCTCAACGTCACCTGGACCATGATCGTCCCTCTCCCCTCCTCCAAGGGCTCAAGGGCCTTGCCCAGGATCGCCCCGGTGCATTTGGAGAGCTCGCCGCAGCGCATGGCATAGCCAGGCTTCGATGAAGTGGTGAGAAAGTCGCCGATCCTGATCGGGCCGTTCTCCGTGGTGGCCTTCACCGGGACCCTCCCGGCCAGGGCCACCCCCGTCCGCCGGTAGATGGCCCAATCTCCATTTTTTTTAACAGGGTCGCATCCCACAAGCACATTCCACCCCGCCTCTACCGTCTCCACCCACTCGGTCTCCTCCCTGTATATGATGCGGGGCTACTTCCCCGCCGAGCATGCTGAGAGCCATTCACTGAGAGGCTTTTAGCCACTCTTCTCTGGAAATCCCCGCTTGTTTTAGGATGCGGGCCAGGAGATCAACGCCTATCTCCTTGCGATGCGGGTTTGGAATGGTGAGGACAAGGTCCTGTTTCACCATAAAAGGATGCTTTCCTCCCCGGTACGGACCGTCAAAGCCAAGCTCGCGCAGCCTCTTCACCAGCCCAAGCCAGGAAACCGGCGTGAGTCTAGTTCCCAACTTCGAGCCTTTCCGGTTCCTCGATGTGGCATCCACCTATGGGCGGTATTGGGAACCCTTTCCGCAGCCTTATCACGATCCATCCTTCAAGGACTTCTCTAAGGTTCCTGCGGCACTCTTCAAGCGTCTTCCCCGTGGCCCAAACACCTTGTAAACTGGGGATCGTCCCATAATACGGCTCCTCGTCCTGGATGAGCTCATATGTGGCCTCTTTGAGGGCCGCCTCGATATATTCCGTAAGCACGCCCTTCACCTCCTTTGGAAATATTGCACTAGAAGACCGACCACCATCTCCGCAGCGTGACCATCGCCGTAGGGGCGGGGAGCGGGAGTGGAGTGGCCCGGGAAGGGAGGTACAGAGGAGCAAGCGGACGAAGCGGCTTCAAGGGTGCGATCTGAGTCGCATCCCGCAAGCACATTCCACCCCGCCTCTACCGTCTCCACCCACTCGGTCTCATCCCGCAGGGTTATACAGGGCACCTTAAGAAAGAAGGATTCCTTTTGGACCCCGCCTGAGTCCGTAAGAATTACCCTGG
>DUEQ01000150.1 GCA_011192085.1 Caldilineae bacterium | reverse complement strand
TTGGCGAGGAGGATAACGATCGACAAGGCGAGAGGGTGTTCACAGGTGGCCAAGGTGGTGTTAGATTTTTTCCCGGGGTTTCTGGGCAGAGCGAGGCCAATAAGCGCCTCGCTCTTTTTTGTGCCATCTACCCCAGCTCGGCCTGGGCCGCGGCCAGAGCGAGGCCCGGCTCCACCGCGTATCCCGCGCGTCGCAGGCCCGCTTCCACCGCGGCCACCGCGGTCAGTACATCGGAACGACTGGCCGCGCCCATGTGGCCGATGCGGAAGTATTCGGCCTTGATGGCGGGATGCAGCCCTCCAGCCAGGATCGCGCCCTCCTCGCGCACGTATTTGAGGAAGCCCGCGTCGATCCCTTCGGGGTAGCGAGGGCAGGTGAGGGTGTGCGCCGCATGGGCCAGGTCGGTGGGCACCTGATCCAGGCCCATGGCTGCGATCCCGGCCTTCACCCCGTTGCTCAACCGCACGTGGCGAGCAAAGACGTTATCCATGCCTTCGTCCAGAATCTGGCGCAGGCTGACGGCCAACGCCATGACCAGATTTACCGCGGGCGTAGCAAAGTAGCTGGCCTGACGAGCTTCGTAAGCTTTCATGATGGGCAACCAGTAACCCCAATCGCTATAGTAACTCCCTACCGGCGTCGTGCGGTTCCGCCATCGGTCCATGGCCTGGGGCGATGCCACTAGCAATCCCAAACCTGGTGGCGTGCCAAGGGCTTTCTGGGACGCCGTCAGATACACATCCACCCCCCAAGCTGCTTGCCGCAATTCCTCTGCAGCAGCAGCGCAGACGCCATCCACAATGACCAACGCCCCGGCATGCTTGGCCATGGCGGTTAGCCCCTGGATGTCGGTGAGCACGCCGGTGGACGTGTCTACATGAGTGATGGTGACCAGTTCGTACGTCTTTTGAGTCAGGGCGGCACGCAATTGTTCGGGAGTGATGGTCTCGCCTGGAGGCGCGCTGAGCAGGGTGACCTCGCCGCCGTAGCGCTGCACGATATCGGCCATGCGCTGGCTGAAATAGCCCGTATCCACCACCAGCGCCCGATGGCCTGGCTCAATAAGATTGGCGACCGCGCTGTCCATGGCCAGGGTGCCGGAGCCGGCGAGGATGAAGGGTTGATAGTCGGGGCCAGCCAGAAACACGTTGCGCAGGTCCTCTAACGCCTGGCCAAAGATGTCGATGAAACCTGGGTCCACATGGCTGGGGGTAGGCCGGGCCATTTCGGCCATGACCTCATCGGTGAACTCGATGGGGCCGGGGATCATGAGACGGGGACGGGACATGGGTTGTGCTCCTTCTTGAGGACGTGTTGGTCTTCCTGTATAAGATGTCACCGCTGACGCGGTTTCGGCGCGGTAGGGGAGGTTAGGGATTCAATTTAGTTTTCATCGGTGAGAATATCCTTCTGCAGCCAGTTGAACAACGTGTCGCCTGCGAGGCGGTGGCCTCGTGGGTTCCAGTGGCCGTCGATGGGGAAGAAGAGGGTGGGGCCGTCCCAAGCCCGGAAGATGGGCAGCAGGTCGAGATAGGGCGTGTATTGTCGGTCGAGGATGTCCGCCAACATGCGATTGGGCTGATCCACATCCCAATCGAACGGCTGCATGGCGGGATAGGTTTGCATGATGTGCCGCCAGACCGCGGACTCCACCTGGAGCTGGGCGGGGATGACGACGACCCGGAGTTCTGCGCCATCTTCTTCCACGTCCCGCTTCAATTCAGCCAGCAGCGCCTCAGTGATACGCCAGCCTTCCCGCCAGGGTTCATCCAGCGGGGTTTTGTAGACGCCGTAGGCCAGGGGGATGTAGTCGGGGCCCTGTTCAGCGATGCGGGTCTCCTGCCCCGGCTCGATCAGGCCCCATTGGGCCAGTTTCAAGGCCAGGCCGGGCGCGATAACCCGCAGCCGAGGGATAAAATAACGGTAGAATGCGGAGCGTTGCAGAAGGGGAAGGAGAAACGCCAGGGGAGGATGATCGGGGATGAGCTGGAGACGGGGCGCGGTCGTCTCGGTCTCATCTCCCAGGCCCGCTTCTGAGCCCACCGGCTGATTGTGCAACACCAGGCGACCATCCTCCAGCAGGAAGTAGGGCTTGCGCACCTGGCCGAAGTTCTTGCTCTCCAGCGCGATGGCGTTATTCATGATATCATTGCCTGGGAAAAAGGCTAACAAGACCATGTCGGGCTCATAGTTCCGACCGATCTCCCGATAAAAAAGCAGCTCCTGATCGGCGCCCCAGCCTGCCACGCCTCCGTTGATCACCTCCACCCGTTTCCCCATGGCCTTGAGCTTCTCTTCCAGGATGCTGTGGAAAGCTGCGTCCATGGGCACGCGCAGTCCCTCTGTGAAGGAATCGCCCAGGACGAGGATGCGATAGACGCCTTCAGGCTTCTTCAGGGTGTAATCTTGGTCGATGAGTCCGGCGCTGTTGACGCGGGCGTAGGCGTGGTATTCGCCGGGCGGGTTAAAGTAATAGCCCTCCGCGCCGGGAGCGTGGAACCAGCCGAAGCGCGCATCATCCTGCCAAAAGAAAGCGGGTTCGCCCGCGGGCGGGGTCTTGCCCGTGACGCGCACCGCGATCTCCAGCAGTCCGAAGGCGAGGAGGATGCCGAAAAGGATGAAGATGAGGGGGATGAGAAGCCTGCGGGCCATGCGGGCATTCTACCCCGAACGCCCGCTCCATCCCAACTTTCGACGGGCGGGCGAAGGCGTCCCATTTGAGGGGAACACGCCCTTTCATGATGACCTGATTGAAGACGTGTTAGCTGGGTGGCGACATCACGCGTTGCCTTTTCGAAAGAACAATCCAAAACGTGCGGTGCCGCCGTGGACGCGTTATGGGCAATCCCTTCATCCTATTCAGTCTGTCATAAGTCCCCACCGTTTCCGACACGTTGTTCATCGATGCCCGTCATGCTGCTTTGGCGTCTTGCTCTCCCATCCAAGCGCTTCACCCCGCCTTCCGCTTCAGCACATAGTGCGTTCCCTTCTTCACCCCGATCTTCAACAAAATCCCCTTATCCACCAGGTCCACTAGATCGAGGCGTAGAGTCTCCGCGCTCACGTTGGGGCAAAGCTGGCGATAGTCCCGATTCGTGATGCGCCCGTGCTCCTGCACCCACTGCAACGCCTTCATCTGACGCTCATTCATATCCATCTCCCACTCGGGCATGGGATGATACTGCCCCACCTCGTGGCCCTTGCGCAACACCACCGTGAAACTGTGAGGCGTGGCCCGAAACTCGGGCGCAGGATGCCCCGCAGCCACCATGGACTCGATCATCTTATCCACGCCCAACCCCAACTCCTCGATAAAACCCCACTGTAACAGACCATGAACGATGCGCGGATTGCGGCTGAAGTGCTCGTCCACGATATTCTTCAGAGTGATATAGCCGGGCAATCCGCCGGGGGAAGTGATCTCCATGCGGTCCTTGAACATGAACACCTCGATGCGGCGGCCCTGGATGCGGTAATCTCGGTGGGCCACCGCGTTGATCAAGGCCTCCCGCACTGCGATCATGGGATACTCCGTCTCCTCTTCCCGCTGCAACCCCCGCACCACCGCCTTTTTGTCCATACTCTCCCACACCACCTGCCAGGTGCGCTCGATCATCCGGGCCAACGGCCCGCTGATATCCACCCGCCGGCCGTAGCCGATCTCCCTCTTGCCGCTGTGTCGGTCCGTACCCGGGAACTTGACGAAGGTCAGGCCCGCCTGAGGCAGGAACATCTGTGGGTCTCGGCCAAAGAGGAGCATGCCGTGGATGGTTGCGGTTCCCTGCGCCGTCAGCGCGCCGATCTGCTTGAGTAGAGCCTGGGTGGAGCCAACGAAGGCGGAGGGCTGGCGACGCTGACGATGTTCGATATACTCATCGATGACGTCTGTGTCGAAATCCGCGATGGAGGAGCCGGGGATCCCCTCCAGCTCGAACGCCCCCGTGGCCCGCCCCACCGCGGCCAGGGTCAGTTCCTGGCCGGTGAGGACACGGTTCTCCATCCCGCGTCGGGCCAGGACCCGGCCATCGGGCAACGAATGCAGGTCAGGGCTGCGGGGCACATGGAAGACCAGCACTGCGCCCTGGGGCAGCTCATACGACTCCGCCTCCACCTGCACCGGGGGCCGCACCTGGGCGATGGCCATCCCTACGACGTCATCCGCATCCTCCGCCTGCATGCCCGGATACACCCGACCTCGCTCATCTGCGCCCACGACGATCTCCCCGCCCTCGGTATTGGCGAACGCGACGATGGTCTCCAGCACCCCGTCGGGATCGAGGGAGGGGAAGAAGGCCAGTTGCAGGCCTGGCTTGCGGGTAAGAAGGTAGGAAAGGGACACGATGTCGTGATCAGTATTCCGTGGGAGATGGAGCGACCTGCTACTTACCGTTTGCAACCCGCTCCTTGACCATGATCTTCTCGATGCGCGCGGCGGAAACCAGCGCGTCGTCCTCCTCCAGACGCACGCAGCGCACCCCGCGCGTGGCTCGTCCCAGCACGCTGATATCCTTGACCCTGGTGCGCATGGCAATGCCTTTCTTGGTCATGAAGGCCACATCATCCTCCTCCGAAACCACCATGGCGACCACGATAGGCCCGGTTTCCTCCAACCGATGATGATCGGTAATCCACACGCCCTGGGTGTAACGTCCTTTGACGGGGATATCCGCGGGGCGCACGCGCTTGCCCCAGCCCCGCTCCGTGACCACCAGCAGATCATGCTGGCCATCCTGCACCGTCATGGCCGTGACTGCGTCCTCCAGCAGCAGGCGGATGCCCATGACCCCGGCCGCGGCCCGGCCCATGGGGCGGATGGCGCGCTCATGGAAGCGCAGCACCTTGCCCCGACGGGTGACGATGACGATGTCCTCATCCCCGTGAGTCAGCTCCACGCTCACCAGCTCATCGCCCGGACGGATGTTGATGGCGATGATGCCCGAGGGCCGCACCCGCGCGAACTCGCTCAGGGCCATGCGCTTGATCCGCCCCTGACGGGTGCACAGCGCGATATACTCCGACTTCTCGAAATCCTGCACCGGGATCACCGCCTTGACCACCTCGCCCTCCTGGAGATTGAGGACATTGTTCACATGGTAACCGCGGGAGGTGCGGCTGCCTTCGGGGATATTGAAGGCCCGTTCGGAGTAGACCCGACCCTTGTTGGTGAAGAAGAGGAGATGGTCCAGCGTGCGGGCGAAGAGGGAGCGCACCACCACATCCTCCGCCTTGGTGGCCACGCCCTTGACGCCCTTGCCGCCCCGGCCCTGAGCCCGGAACACCCTGGCGTCCACCCGTTTGATGTAGTTGCCCTGGGTGAGGGTGATGATGACCCCGCGCTGGGTGATCAGGTCTTCATCGGTGAAATCACTCACGCCTTGGGGATCGATCTTCGTGCGCCGCTCATCCGCATAGGTCTTCTTCAGATAGATGACATCTTCGCGGATCAGCTTGAGGATCTCATGGGGGTCGGCCAGGAGCCCGCGCAGATAACTGGCCTTGGCCGTGAGATCATTGTACTCATCCTCGATCTTCTGACGCTCCAGCGCGGCCAGCCGGCGCAGGGGCATATCGAGGATGGCTTGGGCTTGGATCTCCGACAGCTTGAAGCGTTCCATGAGCGCGGCACGAGCCTCCTCCACGGTCTTGCTGCCGCGAATGGTGGCGATGACCTCATCCAGGAAATCGAGCGCGATGCGCAGCCCCTCCAGGATGTGCAGCCGGGCCTCAGCCTGGGCCAGCTCCCAGCGGGTGCGACGGGTGATCACCTCCATGCGATGCTCGATATAGACCATGAGCATCCGCTTCAGCGACAGGGTGTGGGGCTCGCCGTCGATAAGGGCCAGATTGTTCACCCCAAAGGTGGTCTGGAGAAACGTGTATTTGAAGAGCTTGTTCAGCTCCTTGCGGGGGACCGCGCCCTTCTTCAACTCGATGACGATGCGCATCCCCCGGCGATCGGACTCATCCCGCAGGCCCGAGATACTCTCCAGCCGCCCCTCTCGCACCAGGCTGGCGATGCGCTCGATCAGAGTGGTTTTGTTCACCTGATAGGGGATCTCAGTGACGATGATGCGGAAACGCCCGCCCCGCATCTCCTCGATCTCCGTCTTGGCCCGCACGATGACTCGCCCCCGCCCCGTGGCGTACGCGTTCTTGATCCCCTCCAGCCCCATGATGATGCCGCCTGTGGGGAAGTCGGGGCCTTTAATGAACTGCATCAGGTCGGGGAGCTGCACCTCGTGGATGTGATCCCAATGGTCGATCATGTAGACCAACGCGTCCGCGACCTCGCCCAGATTGTGGGGCGGGATATTCGTGGCCATCCCCACGGCGATGCCGCTGGCCCCGTTGAGGATGAGGTTGGGCAGCTTCGCGGGGAGGACCTTGGGCTCCTGCAAGGAATCGTCGAAGTTGGGAACCCAGTCCACCGTATCTTTTTCGATATCCACCAGCAATTCCCCTGCGATCTTCGCCAGCCGGGCCTCGGTGTAGCGCATGGCCGCGGCGCTGTCGCCATCGATGGAGCCGAAGTTGCCCTGACCGTCCACCAGAGGGTAGCGCAGGCTGAAATCCTGGGCCATGCGCACCATGGCATCGTACACCGCGCTATCGCCGTGGGGATGGTATTTGCCCAGGACTTCGCCCACGATACGGGCCGATTTCTTGTAGGGCCGGTTGTGGTGCAGGCCCATGTCGTGCATCACGTAGAGAATGCGGCGATGGACGGGCTTGAGGCCGTCTCGGGCGTCGGGCAGAGCCCGGGCCACGATCACGCTCATGGCGTAATCCAGGTAGGAGGCCCGCATCTCCTGTTCGATGGGCGCGGGCCTCACGACCCGGGCCAGGCGAAAGCCATCTGCGCGGGAGCCGTCTTCGTTGAAGTTGGGATCGTGCTGGGTGGTTTGTTGGGGCATGTCTGTCGGTATTCCGTGATTCAATGTTCAGTATTCAGTGGCCATACACCCTTTTCTCACGTTTCACGCATCACGTTTCAGCCAGAAAACAGAAGCGTTCTGGAGGGGTGGGAAGCTGCGTTTCCGCAACGCTTTAGTATACCATTTTTCACCGTTTTTCCCCACTTTTGGAACGGATGGGCGAGCGCGCCTATCCGCCTTTCAGTCTTTCCACCAGCGTGATGTAGCGCTTCATAGCCATATCCTGAGGCATGCCTTTGAGCTTTTTCCACGCGTCGTACTTGGCCCGGCCCGCGAAATCGGTGAAGCCGGGCCGCTTGCCCTGCACATCCCCCGCGGTGGCCTGTTTGTAGTAAGCATAGAGCTTGAGCAGCGTGTCGTTGTCCGGGCGAGCGGGGAGGTTGAGGGCATCTTTGGCGGCCTGCTCGAAGCGGGCCTGAAGGTCATCCTGGGCCATCGGAGCATCTCCTGGAGAGGGGTATAGAGCCGATGACCTTAACTTAGCTTATCCCGTCCAATTTGTCAATCATCGTAGCCATACAGATCTCCTTCTAAAAACCCTTTGCCACGAAGG
>DUEQ01000015.1 GCA_011192085.1 Caldilineae bacterium | reverse complement strand
CCAATTTCCAAAAAAGGTTCCCCACAACGCAAAAGAGGCCCGCGGGGTGCGGGCCTCTTGGCGCTTTCCAACAGGATGGCATTACGATTCCGTCAGCATCCGGCGCAGCACGGTGTGGAGAATGCCACCGTTACGGTAGTATTCCACCTCCACCGGGGTGTCGATGCGGCTGATGACCTCGAATTCCTTGACGTTGCCCGCCGCGTCCGTGGCCCGGACGATGAAGGTTTGGCCCGGCTGCATGTCGTTGTCCAGGCCCAGGATGTCGTAGGTCTCGAAGCCGGTCAGGCCCAGGCTGGTCGCGCTCTCACTCGGCTTGAACTGCAAGGGCAGCACGCCCATGCCCACCAGATTGGAGCGATGGATGCGCTCGAAGCTCTCGGCGATGACCGCTCGGATGCCCAGGAGTTGGGTGCCCTTGGCCGCCCAGTCGCGGCTGGATCCGGTACCGTATTCCTTGCCCGCGATGACCAACAGGGGCGTGCCATCTTCCTGATAGTTCATGGCCGCGTCGTACACGCTCATCTGCTCGCCTGTGGGCTGGTAGATAGTGTAACCCCCTTCCACACCGGGCGCCAGCTTGTTGCGGATGCGGATATTGGCAAAGGTGCCCCGCATCATCACCTCGTGGTTGCCGCGACGGGAACCATAGCTGTTCCATTCGCTGCGAGGCACGCCGTGCTCCAGCAGGTACTTGGCCGCGGGGCTGTCGGGGGCAATGACGCCCGCGGGGGAGATATGATCGGTGGTCACGGTGTCACCCAGGTAGAGGAGGACTTTGGCGCCAGTGATGGGCTCGATGTCAGGTAGGTCGGGGGTGACGTCCTGGAAGAAGGGTGGTTCCTTGATGTAGGTGCTTTCGGGCCAGTCGTACACGTCGCCGCCCGTGACCGGGATCTCATTCCAGGCCTCATTGCCATCGTAAACATTCGCATATTCCTCTTCGAACATCTCGGGCTTAAGGGACTGGCGGATGGCGGAACGCACTTCTTCCTGGGTGGGCCAGATGTCCTTGAGATACACAGGCTCCCCATTGGGATCATGTCCCAAAG
Organism: Caldilineae bacterium; assembly: GCA_011192085.1. Lineage (GTDB taxonomy): Bacteria > Chloroflexota > Anaerolineae > J102 > J102 > M2005. Next base: position 1,799 of record DUEQ01000015.1, on the reverse strand, counting down.
GCTCAGTTGCGAAATCGATGTCCACCGTGCCCGCGAGGGCGTAGGCCACTACCAGGGGCGGAGAGGCCAGATAATTGGCTTTGGTGTGGGGGCTGACGCGGCCTTCGAAGTTGCGGTTGCCGCTGAGCACCGCGGTCACAGCCAGGTTGCCCTTTTCCACGGCCTTGCGGATGGGTTCGGGCAGGGGGCCGCTGTTGCCGATGCAGGTGGTGCAGCCATAACCCACCACATGGAAACGCAGCGCCTCCAGGAAGGGCAACAGGCCCGACGCCTGCAGATATCGGGTCACCACCTTGGAGCCAGGCGCGAGACTCGTTTTGACCCAAGGCTTCACATCCAGACCCCGCTCCACCGCCTTCTTGGCCACCAAGCCCGCAGCCATCATGACGCCGGGGTTGCTGGTGTTGGTGCAGGAGGTGATGGATGCGATGACCACATCGCCGTGGGTGAGGTCAAAACGGACGTTGTCCTCAGCAACCGTCACTTTCTTGTCCAGATCCTCCTCCTTTAAGCCGATGCCTTGCGGCCCAGGCGGGGCCAGCAGCGCCCGATGGAACTCCCGTTTCATGTCCGCCAGGGGGATGCGATCCGCGGGGCGTTTGGGGCCTGCCATGCTGGGCTCCACCGTGCTCATGTCTAGCTCCAACACCGCGGTGTATTCGGGATCGGGGGCGTCATCGGTGCGGAAGAGGCCCTGTTCCTTGGTGTAGCGGGCCACCAGCTCGATGAGCTCTTCGCTGCGGCCCGTGCCCACGAGATAGCGCAGGGTCTCCTCATCCACCGGGAAGAAGCCCATGGTCGCGCCGTACTCGGGGCTCATGTTGGCGATGGTAGCCCGGTCGGCCAGGCTCAGCTTGCTGACGCCAGGGCCGAAGAACTCCACGAACTTGCCCACTACGCCGAACTTGCGCAGTATCTCGGTGATGATGAGGACCAGGTCGGTGGCAGTGGCGCCTTCGGGCAGCTCACCCGTCAGCTTAAAGCCTACTACGTCCGGGGTGAGCATGAAGATGGGCTGGCCCAGGATCACCGCCTCGGCCTCGATGCCGCCCACGCCCCAACCGACGACGCCCAGGCCATCGATCATGGTGGTATGACTGTCGGTGCCCACCAGGCTATCGGGAAACGCGACCACATCGCCGTTCTCCCGCCCCAACTGCACCACTTTCGCCAGATACTCCAGGTTGACCTGATGGATGATGCCCGTATCCGGGGGCACGACCTTGAAATTATCGAACGCTTTACTTCCCCACTTGAGGAAGGAATAGCGTTCATAATTCCGCTCGAATTCCCGCTCCGCATTGTAGAAGAACGCAAACAGGGAGCCGAATCGGTCGATTTGCACCGAGTGGTCGATGACCAGGTCCACAGGGATGAGGGGGTTGATACGGGAGGGGTCCTTGCCCTGCCGAGCCATCTGACTGCGCAATGCAGCCAGATCCACCACCGCGGGCACGCCGGTGAAGTCCTGCATGACGACGCGCGCGGGCTTGAAGGGCATCTCGCCCCGCTCGCCGTTGGGCTGCCAGTTGGCCAGTTTGACCACATCCTCTTCGGTCACCGCGAAGCCATCCACCTGACGCAGCGCGGCTTCCAGCAGGACTTTGATGGAATAGGGCAGGCGGGAGACGTTGGCAATCCCCGCTTTCTCCAGCGCGTCCAGGCGGTAGATGACCGCGGGCCCGCTGCCGGTGTCGAAGGTGGTTCGGGAACCAAACGTGTTTTTCGGGCTCATCATTCTTTCTCCATTGAAGCGAAGCCACAGCAATGTGACGCAGAAATAGTCGTTTGGAGGTCAT
>DUEQ01000149.1 GCA_011192085.1 Caldilineae bacterium | reverse complement strand
ATCTACACCGTGATGGACGTATTGATCGCCCGTCTGCGGAACGAAAAACCTAACCCGGTAGACGCCCTGAGTTCTTCACATATGAATGTGCGGATCACGCTTTCGGACCCGGCTGCCCAGATCACATTCCAGGGGAAAAAACGCCCGGTAAACGTGATCTACGGCCTGAGCGATGGGCGCGCCACCCTGGAAATTTCCATGACAGCCGACCAAATGCATCTGATTCTCCTGGATAAGTATTCCATCAAAAAAGGTTTTACCAGCGGGGAGTTAAAAGTGCGCGGCCCAGTTTGGAAAGCAATGTCCTTTGCCGAGATTTTCGCCAAAGGGCGAGAGCATTATCCCCAAGTGCTAAAAGATCAAGGGCTGGTCTATGCCTGAAAACGCCACCATCTACTGCCAACGCTGCGGACACGAAATGAACAGCGCAATCGTCAGCGGGCGCGAGCGCCCCGTTTGTCCACAATGCGGCTATGTGCTGTACAAAAACCCTGTCCCCGGCGTTGGCACACTGGTCGAAATGGATGGCGGCGTGGTACTCATCCGTCGCGGGCACAACCCCAAAAAAGGGTGCTGGGCCTTGCCTGCCGGCTTCATGGAGGCAGACGAAAGCATTGAAGAAGCCGCAATACGCGAGTGCAAGGAAGAAACCAACCTGGATATCGAACTTTCGGAGATGTTCTACGTTGATTCCTTCCCCAACGACCCAACTCCGCAAAGCGGAATCATTATTTTCTATCGCGCCCGCCCCCTGAACAATGATCTTCTCCCCGGTGACGATGCCGTCGAAGCCGCCGTTTTCGCCCCGGATGCGCTGCCCTCCGATGTGGCATTCCGCACCCACCGGGCGGCTCTCGCTCGCTGGGCCGGGCTGCACGGCGCGGTGGCAACGTTTCGCGCTCCCGGCGATGAAACTTACCCTCTGGCGCCCAACCTGCTTATTCGCCCCGCGCGCAGCGAAGACGAAAACGATATTCTATCCCTGATGCGGCTGATACCTGCAAACGCCAACCT
>DUEQ01000148.1 GCA_011192085.1 Caldilineae bacterium | reverse complement strand
TCCTCTATTTTCGCACCAATTTGACCGGGGTTTGGGCCAGGAGGATCCATCCGGCGATATTGTAGCGCAAAATAGGAATGCAGGTATAATAGAGCCATGCTACCTACTGGACATATTGAATGGACCTGGGCCGGGTTGAACCTGATCCAACGGCGTTCGGGCCTGTTCCAGGACGCAGATTACCGCATCATGGCCGCAGCCGTGCTTGCGCCCGACCTGTTGGACAAGCCCCTGGCCTGGTTCGTGTTCCCCGACGCCAACGCGGCCCTGTTTTTCGGCCACACGCTTTTGCTCCACGCGTGGGTGTGGGGCCTGGCCTTTGCGGCGGGCCGCGGGCGACGCTGGCTGCCCTACCTGCTGGCCTTCTCCGCGCATCTCATCCAGGACCGGATGTGGGGGTTCACCCAAACGCTGTTGTGGCCCCTGCGCGGCTGGGGCTGGCATCCCTGGCAGCATGTGGGCTCCCCCAACGAGATGCTCCACGCTTACCTCCAGATCATTGTCCAGGAGCCCATCCTCATCGCCCTGGATGTCATCGGAGCCGGGCTGTTCGTCTGGTTCCTGTGGGATCGCAAGCTCTTTTTCCGGGACCGCCTGTTGGCTTTCCTGCGCATGGGCCGTCCCCCCGCCGACATCACCCCTGCTCGACAGCGAGCCTGAATCCCATGATGCGAGTCATTGCTGGCAGCGCCAAAGGGCGCAAACTGGAATCCGTCCCCGGCGACGCGGTGCGTCCCATCACCGATCGGGCCAAGGAAGCCCTGTTCAGCATCCTCACCGACCGGGTGCGGGGCGCGCGCGTCCTCGATCTGTTCGGAGGCACGGGCGCAGTGGGGATCGAGGCCCTGAGCCGGGGTGCAGAACATGTCACTTTTGTGGAGCGCTTTCCTCCCGCGCTCAAAGTCATCGGCCATAATCTGCAAAACACGAAGCTGGCGGATCGGGCCTATGTGGTGCGAGGGGACGCGTTCAAGTATCTCCGCCGTCAGCGCATCGGCCCATTCGAGATCATCTATGTGGCCCCGCCTCAATATCAGGGCCTTTGGTTGAAAGCCCTGACGATGATCGACTCCCGTCCCGACCTCCTCACGCCCGACGGCGAAGTCATCGTTCAGATCAATCCGCGGGAGTATGAGGAGCCTGTATTGGCGCATCTGGAACGGGTGGATTCCCGCCGCTATGGCAGCGTTCAGCTCGATTTCTATCGCCTGGCGCACCCCGACGACGCGGATACATGACTCCTTCGACCACGCGCTCCGTTGCGCCTGCCCGACGCGCGCGCCGGGATCGACGTCAGGCCCTGGCCGTGGCCGCAGCAGGCGTCCTGCTGGCGATGGCCCTGTTCGGGCTGTGGCGATGGCGAGTCGCGGCCTTCCCCGTGACGCTGGTGGTGAATGGTGAGGCAATGGCCATGGCGACCCGCGCCGAAAGTCCTGAGGCGCTGCTGACCAGGTTGGGCTACCATTTGCGACCGGAGGATAGCCTGATGGTGGAAGGGGCGTGGGGGGCGGGCGCGCGGGTGACGCTGCTGCGGGCCCGGCCGGTGCAGGTGCTGGCCGATGGCGCGTCGCGCGAGGTGTGGACTCGGGCGACGCGGGTGTCGGGCGTGTTGGCCGACGCGGGCGTCGACCTGGCGCCTGGCGATGTGATTCTGGTGGGGGATCAGCAGGTGCGCGGGGAAGACGCGCTTCCTCCGGTGCGATGGCGGCCCCCCGCCCATCGTCGCAGCGCCCCTCCCTGGCAGATGGTTCCCGTTCCCCTGGCGCTGACCTTGCTGCGGGCGACGCCCGTGCAGGTGATGGAGGAGGGCGGCGTCACGCGCATCCTCTGGACTCAGGCCGACACGGTGGCGCAGGCCCTGGTCGAGAACGACATCCAGGTCCGCGAGGGCGATGTCATCCTGCCGGGGCTGGACGCGACCGTGGAGCCAGGCATGCGAGTTTACATCCGCCGGGCCACGCCCATCATCATCCTCGTGGATGGGCGGACCATCGACGCCCGCACCCGCACGAAGAGGGTGGGCGATGCATTGCGCGAGGCGGGGATTCTGCTGGCAGGCGCAGACCAGGTGCAACCGCGCCTGGACGCTCCTGTTCATGAGGGCATGACCATCCGCATCACCCGCGTGCAGGAGCGGGTGGCCTATGAGGAGGAGCTGCTCCCCTTTGAGACGGTTTGGGAGCCCGATGATTCTTTGCTCATCGACACGCGCCGCGTGGGCCAGGCAGGGCGGCCGGGCGTGTTGCGGCGACGCTATCGCGTGCGCTATGAGGATGGTCAGGAAGTCGCTCGGACATTGGAGGATGAATGGGTTGTGCAGGAGCCCGAGCGCAAGGTCATTCTTTATGGGCGCAAGATCATTCCTCGCACAGCCATGACGCCCGACGGCCCCATTACTTACTGGCGCAAGATCCGAGCCTACACCACGTCTTACAGCCCCAGCCGCTCAGGCACAGACCCCTCACTACCCTGGTATGGACGAACGCGACTGGGCTTCAAAGCGGGGAAGGGCGTGGTCGGCGTCGATCCCGCGGTCATCAACATGGGGCAGAAGCTCTATGTGCCCGGTTACGGTTTCGCCATCGCCGGGGACACCGGCAATATCAGCGGCAAGCATGTCGACATGGGTTTTGACGACGACAATTACGAATCGTGGCATTGGTGGAGCGACGTCTACCTGCTCTGGCCCCCGCCCCCCTCTTACGCCATCAATTACATTCTTCCCAACTGGCCACGCTATAAAGGCACTAAAAATCCATATCAGGGGTTGGTGCAAGAGCGTCCCTAGCTGGGGTTTTCCGCAGGGGCATCCCGGCGTGGCGGGGCGCTTGCGGCGAGCGAGAACGTGCGAAAAAAATTTGAGATGCGAGGAATCACCGCGACCCGCGCCTTGCATCGTGCGTATCGTGGATATAGCGCTCTCGTAATTACGTCTGCATTGTGT
>DUEQ01000147.1 GCA_011192085.1 Caldilineae bacterium | reverse complement strand
GCGTGGGGGTGGGGGTGGGCGCGACGATGTGCGCGCCTATGCTGCTCCCGCACCCAGCCAGCATGAGCGCCAGAAGCCCAAGGAGGAAGGCGATCCGCCATCTGCTATCCGCCATGCGCCGCCTGCTTCGTCGATCCTATTTCTGTCGCCAGCGGGGGAGGAAGGTGCGCGTGTCGCCGCTGACGGTCGCGTCCCAGGCTTCGGAGACCTGCTTTCCGCTGCCGTCGGCGACGAACACCTTGTAGGTTCCCGCCAGCAGCGGAAATTCGATCTTGGCGTTGTAGATGAATTCACCCGGCAGGCCAGGATCGCCGCGCAGGAAGACGTCGCCAAAGGGCGCTTCCCGGCGTTCGCCGTTGGGCGCGATGACCACCATCTTATAGCCGCTCACCGCGCCATCTCCCCTCTGGTTGAAGAGGCCGCCGAAGAAGGTGACGATGGAGTTCGTATTGATGCGCGGCTCCATGCTCATCTTCGTGAAGAGATAGGTGGGCGCAGGGGTGGGGGTGGGCGCGGGGGGTTTGGTTGGCCGAGGCGTGGGCGGCGGTGGCGGCGTGGGGATATTTTCGGCCACGGCCACGGCATTCACATCCCCTTGCGGCTTCGTCCACCGGGCGTCATTGATGATCCAGACGGTTTTGCCGTTGACTTCGATCTGGAACCAATTGCCCTTGGGGTTTTTGGCGACGATGTCGAACGTTTGGCCTTGCTTCGCCTGGCCCATGCGCGGGTAATTCGTGCCAGGCCCGGCCCGCAGGTTCACGACGGGCGCGGTGACCACCACCTGTGGCGCTGCGGGCGTCGGGGTGGGCGTGGGGGGCGGCGGCGTGGCCGAGGGTTGCTCCTGGGGCGGTTGCGTAGCCTCAGGCGAGGGCGTGTCGGACGGGGCTGCGGTCGGCTGCCCGGTCGGGGTGGGAGGCATGGTGGGCGCGGGTGCGCCGATATCCTTCGTGGCCGTGGGGGTGAAGGTGGGATGCAGGGTGGGTATGGGTTTCTGCGCAACCTGCGTGGGCTGTTTTGACGTGCCGCATCCCGCCAGGATGACCAGCAGGAGGGCCATGAGCGCAGCCGTGAGCATGTATTTTCTCATATCCAGATAACCTCGTTGGGGCGCGGTGATTCGCGATGGGAAAGGGGAGGCAAAGAGCAAGTATAGCATGGGCGTCACGCCCTTTCCAAGCACTCCCGCTCCCGCATCGAGGGCGTTTCAGAATTGGAGCGCGCTTAAGGCGCATCGCTTGGCCCTCTACCATCCCTGTGGTTACGACGGATTTGGGGAATCGGGATGAATTGGTGTAGAATTATGTGTTAGCTTCATACGCATCGCCCCGCCAAACCGGCCTTCGAGGCCGGTCTTCTATGCCGCCGCTGATCATCGCCCGCACGTGGGCGCTCATCCGGAAATGATAAAGAAGGAGCAAGCCTCAACATGGAAATTTTGCTGAAACAAGATGTCGAGAACCTGGGTTCCGCTGGCGACATCGTCAACGTCAAGCCCGGTTATGCCCGCAATTACCTCATTCCCCGCGGCCTGGCCATGCCCGCGACGCCGGGGCTGCGCAAACAGGCCAATCAGATCAAACAGGCCGCGGAGCGCCGTCGCCTGCGCGAGCTGAAGACCGCTCAGGATCTGGCCGACCGCATCAGCCAGGTGACGCTGCGTTTCAAGGCGAAGGCGGGTGAAAGCGGGCGCCTCTACGGCTCCATCACCTCTACGGCCATCGCCGAAGCCCTGGCCGACGAGCTGGGGACCGAAGTGGACCGTCGCCGCATCCGCATGGACCATCCCCTGCGCGAGCTGGGCGAGCATCCAATCACCATCCATCTGACCCAGGGCGTGGACGCGACGTTCCAGGTCGTTGTCGAGCCCGAAGGCGAGTTGGAGAAAGGCCAGCTTTCGGAAACGGAGCTGGAGGAAGCCGCCCTGGAGCAGGGCGTGGTCGTGGAGAGGGAGGACGCGGTCGCCGAGACCGGCGAAGCGTAATCCCCGAGCGATTCACTCATGCCAGGCCCCGGAGGGCGTTTGCCTTCTGGGGCGTTTTGTTTGCTTTGAAAAAAAGCATGGCCGCTCGCCCACCGCAGGCGGGGATTCATGGCCTTTTCTCTGCAATGCAGATGAGGGATTGGCCCGCGGGGACATCCCACACGCGACGGAGGAGGCGCTCCGCGCGGATGAAGAGCGGGGCCAGGCGGTCGAACCATGCCAGTTGGCCTTTGGGCAGCAGCCGACGTCTGAGCACGCGGCTGTTCAGCCACCAACCGGCAATGCCCGCCAGGTTCATGTAGCGGATCTGGATGGGCCGGAAGCCCGCGGCCTGGACCGCTTCCGCCAGTCCCCCCCGCTCGTAACGCCGATGGTGTCCCAGGGCTCCATCGAGTTCGCCATACAGGTAGGGCCCCGCGGGAACCAGCAACAACAACCGTCCCCCCGGCTGCAACGCCTGACGCATGTGCTGCAACGCGCGCACATCATCCTGGATGTGCTCCAGCACGTTGATGCATATCACCGTGTCGAAGCGGTAGGGCCGCAGGCGTTCGAGGATGGCCGCATCGGTAATGTCGCCTTGAAAGATTTCGACATGGGGATGCCTTTGAAATCGCCGCCGAGTAAATTGCACGCTCGCGGCCAGCCGATCGACGCCCACAAGCAGCTCTCTGTCCAGGAAATACTCGGTCATGTTGCCGATGCCGCATCCCACTTCCAGCAGGCGTCGTCCGGCATAGGGGGACAGCTCCTCGTAAATCCACCGATTGTAGTGCGCGACCGATGCCATCCGGCGCAGGGTCTCATAACCGATGGGGTCTTCGACTGACTGGGGGGTCGCGAAGACATCCTGGGGCTCAGCCATGGTTCGGGGGATGAGGGGGCATGCCCACGTCACACCGCTAGTGGCGGCAGACCCAGCTCGGCCAGAATGGCGTTTTGGCGGGCCCACATGCGCGCCTTCTCCTCGGGCGTGGCGTGATCATACCCCAGCAGATGCAGCACGCCATGCACCACCAACAGGGCCAATTCATCCTCCAGGGCGCGGCCCTCGCGCTGGGCCTGGCGCTGGGTGTAGGGCAGCGCGATGAGGATGTCGCCCAGATACGGGGGCTCGTCGGGCGGAAGGGGGAAATCGTCGGGCGCGTGGGGATCGCGCATGGGGAAGCTGAGGACGTCGGTGGGGCCTTCCTTGCCCAGGTAGCGCCGATTGAGATCGGCCACCGTCTCATCGTCGGTGATGAGGATGGTGATGTCGCCCGTCGCGAGCGCCGCGTCCAGAGCGCTTTGCGCGGCTTCCTCCAGCCGGGCGGGGCGCACGAGTTCCTGATAGGGCTCCTGGATGTCGAGATAGATGGTCATGAGCGTTAGCCAGCGGGTTTGGGCGTGGAGACAACCCCATGTTCGGGCCGTGCGGGCTGTCCGGCCTTTGGTTCATTGCCGGGGTATTTCACCCGAGGATGGTGGATGCCTTGCAGGACGCGGGCGAATGCCTCGGCGATGAGGGTCAGGTCCTGCAGGGTGAGGGGGCTGTGGTCGAGCTGTCCCGACATCAACCGCCGGTTGATCACACTGCGGATGACCTCCATCATCTCCTCGCGAGACTGAGGCCGCATGGCCCGTACCGTGGCTTCGCAGCTATCGGCCAGCATGAGGATAGCTGTCTCCTGGGTGTGTGGCTTGGGGCCAGGGTAGCGAAACGCGGATTCATCCACCATGTCCGGATCGTCAGCCATCTGCACCGCTTTGTGATAGAAATACTCCACCCGCGTCGTGCCGTGATGCTCCTGGATGAAATCGATGATGGCTGGGGGCAGCCGGAATTTCTCCGCCAGTTCCACGCCATCGGGCACGTGGCTGATGATGATGCGGGCGCTGGTGTAGGGATCAATGCGATCATGTGGGTTTTCGCCATCGGTGTTGTTTTCGATGAAGAAATAGGGCCGCATGATCTTGCCGATGTCGTGATAGTAGCTGCCTACGCGGGTGAGCAAGGAATCCGCGCCGATGGCGACTGCGGCCTCCTCCGCCATGTTGCTGACAATCAGGGTGTGATGGTAGGTGCCAGGCGCTTTCAACAACAGTTGCCGCAGCAAGGGATGGTTCGGGCGAGAGATCTCCAGCAATTGCAGGCTGGTGGTGACGCCGAAGAGCTGGCCCAGGATATAGAAGATGACTAGGGTGAAGCTGCTGGCAAAAACGCCGTTGACCGCGCCGGAGAACGCCATCTCGATGAGGGTTTGGTTGTCCAGGGTGGACAATGCGGGCAGGCGAAAGACCAGCATGATCAACAGGTTGATGGCGATCACCCACAGGCCCGCGCGCACAAAGCTGTTTAACCGTTCCGCTTTTCCCAGCGCCAATGCGCCCACCACCGCGCCGATGAACAGGTAGACCAGCAGCTCCACGCCCCCCGTGGTGAATTGCCCTACCAGCATCACCTGCAACGCGGCGGCCAGAATAGCGAGGGGCAGATCGATGAGGGAGCCCACCAGCATGGCCATGCTGGCCAGGGGGAACAGGAAGCCGAACATGGGGTGCATGGGGATCATCAACTTGGCCGCGAGGATGAACAGGCTGAAGATCGACCCCAAGAGCAGAGGGGCGAGGTTCTCTTGCCAGAAATCGCGGCGGCGAAAGCCGACGAAGGCTATGAGCACGCCATCGAGGATGATGGCGAAGAAGCCCGCGGCCAGGTAGTCGGACCAGGTGCGGGCGCGTTGCAACACGCCCGCCTTCTTGAGCGCCTCGATGTCCAGGTCGGTCACGATCTCCCCCTCTCGGATGAGCACCTCGCCTGCCTCGATGTTGCGTTGGATGGGTTGGACGCTCTGTGCGGCCTCTTCCCGAGCCTTTTGCGTGGCCTCCTCGTTGTAGAAGGTGTTGGCCACAATGAGTCCCGAGACCAGGGCCTCCACCGCGTCGGCCTGATTTTCATTGAGCTGCAACGAGATCCGCGAGGGCACGGATCGCCGGGCCTTCTGCTCCTCGCCCTCCCGGATTTCCTGCTGCATGACCGCGCCCAGAATGCGCAGCGCCTCTTTGGCGACCTCGCTCCATTCGTCGTCGGTCAAATCGAGGATGTTGGCCGCCTGGTTTTCTGTGAGATGGAGTTCGGGGATGGCCTGAAGCCATCGGATCTTCTGCTCCCGGGTGGCGTAGGGATCGTTGCGCACCTGGGTGATGAAGGCGATGACGACCTGCGCTCGGGCGATCTGCCGTCGGGCCACCCGGGTGTCGGGGAGGTCGTAGATGGGCTGCACATTTTGACGGGCCTGCTCCCGGGCTTCGTTGGTTAGGACCTCGCTGGTGTAGCTGGTGGAGATGGGGGAGACCACGGTTTTGGGGCTGGGTTCGCCCACTTCCACCTTGACGCTGCCCGCGCCCGGAAAATCCACCGCCTGCACGAGGAAGATGGCCGCGCCCGTCGCCAGGGCGAAGAGGGCCAGGCGCAGCCGCGCGCGCCACCGCGCAGGGTTGCGACTGACCCGTTGCAGGAAGCTTTCCCGCGGGCCTGGGATATGCTCGGTGGGGGGAAGGGTCATGGGCGTGTTAGCGTGTCAGCGTGTGGGCGCGTTGGATCTCGAGGATGGCTCCGGCGCTCATGCGCTGAGCAAGTCTCGAACGATTTGATTGACGAGGCGGCCATCCGCTTTGCCTTTGAGCTGGGCCATGAGTCTGCCCATGACTTTGCCCATGTCGCGAGGTCCGGTCGCGCCGACCTCGGCGATGACCTGCTGCGCGATCTCCCGAATCGCATCCTCGCTCATGAGTTGGGGCAGATATCGCTCGATGACGGCCAGCTCCGCTTCCTCCTCCTGCACCAGGTCCTGCCGTCCCGCTTGGTGATAGGCGTCTATGCTATCCTGGCGCTGTTTGGCCTGCTTGCGCAGCACCGCGATGATCTCGTCATCGGTGAGGGACTGGTTGCCTTTGTCCTTTTCGGCGCGAGTGATCGCGGCCTTGACCCCGCGTAAAGCCCGCTTCGCGGGCTCATCACCTGTTTTCATGGCGGTCTTCAGGTCGGCATTGAGGGTGTCCAACAGACTCATGATAAGTCTCCTATTCCGTAAATAGCTTTGGCGTCGCTAGCGAAAAGGTTTCG
>DUEQ01000146.1 GCA_011192085.1 Caldilineae bacterium | reverse complement strand
TCACGCTTCACGTTTCACGCATCAACCAATACTTCCTTCCATCTGCAACTGAATCAACCGATTCAGCTCCACGGCGTACTCCATGGGCAGCTCCTTGACCAGGGGTTCGATGAACCCGCCTACGATCATGGCCATGGCCTCCTCTTCGCTGATGCCGCGGCTCATGAGATAGAAGAGCTGCTCCTCATTGATCTTGCTGACCGATGCCTCATGCCCGACCTCGACGTCATCCTCCGCGATCTCGATGTAGGGATAGGTGTCGGAGCGGGATTCGGGATCAAGCAAAAGGGCGTCGCAGACCACCTGAGATTTGGAGCTGTGCGCACCGGGCGTGACCTTGAGCAGGCCGCGGTAGGAGGCTCGACCGCCATCCTTGCTGATGGATTTGGAGATGATCTTGGAGGAGGTGTTGGGCGCGGCGTGGATGACCTTGCCCCCTGCGTCCTGAATCTGGCCCTTGCCCGCGAAGGCCATGGACAGCACCTCGCCGTGGGCGCGCTCGCCCAGCATGATCACTGCCGGGTATTTCATGGTGATGCGAGATCCGAGATTGCTATCCACCCATTCCATGGTGGCGCCCTCATAGGCCAGGGCGCGCTGGGTGACCAGGTTGAACACGTTGTTCGACCAGTTCTGCACCGTGGTGTAGCGCATGCGGGCGTTCTTCTTGACGATGATCTCGATGACGCCCGTGTGCAGGCTGTTCTTGTCGTAAATGGGCGCGGTGCAGCCCTCGATGTAGTGGACGCTCGCGCCCTCGTCCACGATGATCAGGGTGCGTTCAAACTGGCCTACAGCCTCCGCATTGATGCGGAAGTAGGCCTGCAGGGGGATGTCCAGCTTGACGCCTGGGGGCACGTAGATGAAGGAGCCGCCCGACCACACCGCGCTGTTCAACGCCGCGAACTTGTTGTCGGTGGGCGGCACCACCGTGGCGAAATACTCCCGAAACAGATCGGGGTGCTCTTTTAGCCCATCCTCGATGCTGAGGAAGATGACGCCCAGCTTCTCCCACTCCTCGCGCAGGGAATGGTAGACCATCTCCGATTCGAACTGCGCGCCCAGTCCGGCCAGGAACTTGCGTTCAGCCTCGGGCACCCCCAATCGGTCGAAGGTCTCGCGAATGTAAGAGGGCACATCATCCCAGTCGCCAAAGCTTTCCTCTTCGGTGGGCTTGATGTAGTAATAAATGTCGTCGAAATCGATCTCACTGAGATCGGGGCCCCAATTGGGCATGGGCTTGGACAGAAAGATATCCAGGGCCTTGTGACGGAACTCCCGCATCCAGTCGGGCTCGCCCTTCAGGTCGGAGATATGATCGATGACGTCGTGATCGAGCCCCTTGCGGGCCACGTACACGTATTCCGCCTCTTCGGTCTTCCAACCATATTCATATTCTTCTTTCAGGCCTTCAAGCGCTTTGCGATCCGCTTCTGTAGCCATAAGTTGCTCCTAGAATTCAGATTCTATTTGGGGAAATGTGCTGTAGGTCAGTTTGGCAGCGTCATTGGCCATTAGCCATTGGCAATTTCTTCCAGATGCTCTTCGATCCAGCCGTAGCCCTTTTCCTCCAGCATGTGAGCGACTTCGGGCCCGCCGGTGAGCACGACGCGGCCATCGTAGAACACGCTGACCTTGTCGGGTTTGACGTAGTTGAGGATGCGTTGGTAGTGCGTGATGAGCAGTGCGCCCATGCCGTCGGCCACGAGCTTATTGATGCCGTCGGCCACCACCCGCAACGCGTCGATGTCCAGGCCCGAATCGCTCTCGTCGAGGATCGCGATCTTGGGCTTGAGCATGGCCATCTGCAATACTTCGCCCCGTTTCTTCTCGCCGCCGCTGAAGCCATCATTGAGATACCGACGGGCGAAAGCGCGGTCCACGTTGAACCGATCCATGGTCGACAGCAGTTCCTGGCGGAACTCTCGCATGGGAATGAGCTCGGAACCGATCTCCTTAAACTGGCCCGTGCGCTCCATCTCCTCCCGCGCCCGGTCGCGATAGCCGCGCACGCTGCTCACAGCGGCCCGCAGGAAGTTGGCGAAGCTCACACCAGGGATGGCCACAGGGTATTGAAACGCCAGGAAAATGCCCAGCTTGGCCCGCTCATCGGGCTCCAGGTCGAGGATGCTTTCGCCATTGAAGAGGATATCGCCCTGGGTCACTTCGTAGTGGGGATGTCCGGCAATGACGTAACCCAGCGTGCTCTTGCCCGAGCCGTTCGGACCCATAAGCGCATGGACCTCACCCTGGCGGATGGTCAAATTCACACCTTTCAGGATCGCTTTGCCGTCAACTTCGGCGTAGAGGTCTTTAATTTCGAGTACGGCGGTC
>DUEQ01000145.1 GCA_011192085.1 Caldilineae bacterium | reverse complement strand
CTTCCGCTCCTCCCATCTCCTCGCGAATTTCGAGCAGGCCAGCTCCCGGTAGAGCACATGGCCCATGGCCCGCAGCAGGGCCGCTTCGGACGTGGTGGGCTGCGTGCGGCGCAGCAGGCGGTCGATCTTCATGCGCTTGGCGGGCTCCTGGCCCGGTTTGAAGAATCCGGCCCGCCCCAGCGCCTCCAGGATCATCGCCACCCCCGCGGTGAACTCCTCCTCGGTCGCGGGTGGATCTTTAGGATCGATGCCGGCAGCGGGAAGATCTGAGCGGGGGTTGATCACGGCTCGCCGCAGTTCATACCCCGTCAGCAACACGGCCTGGGCCAGATTCAGGGAGGCGTAGCTGGGATCGGTGGGGATGTAGAGCTGGTAGTGGCTGCGATAGACCACCTCGTTGGGCAAGCCCCAATCCTCGCGGCCAAAAAGGATGGCGGGCGTCCCCGCGCGGGCGTGGTCGAAGATGATGGGGGCCAGTTCGTCGGGCGGGAGGATAGCTGGACTCAGCTCCCGCCGTCGATTGCTGGTCGACACCACCAGATTCACATCCTTCAACGCCTCATCCAACGTATCGAAAAACTCGATGCGCTCCTGAAAAGCCTCGCTGCGATGGGCCGCGGCGCTGATGATGAACGAGTTCCATTCGCGAGGGCGCACCACCCGCAGCCGTGTCAAACCGGTGTTCATCATCGCCCGAATGGCCATGCCCACGTTCAACGAGTGCTGGGGCTCGACCAAGAGGATGATGATGTTTTTCAACAGGGATTCGGCCTTGGGGTTGGCGGTAGCGTCGGTCATCATGGCTTTTCATCCCACGAGCTTGTAGCCCCGCCCGCGCACAGTGACGATGTAGCGAGGATTGGAGGGGGCGGGTTCGATCTTCTTGCGCAGGCGACTCACCAGCTTCTCGATGGCCGAATCGTACACCACGTCCACATACTCCTCTCCCCACACCGATTCGACGATGCTGTATTTGTCGCAGATCTTGTTCATGCGACCATAGAGCAGGAGCAGCAGACGGAACTCCAGCCGGGTCAGGTTTTCTACGGGCCGACCATCCACCGTCACCACGCCCGATTCTACATCCACCCGCACGCCCTTACGCGGCTCGCGGCGGACCGCCATGCGTCGCATGAGGAAATCTGCAAACAATGCGGCGAACACCTGGGGCGCGTCCCCATTGGCCATGAGGATGCCTTTGCGCCGGAGCTCGTCGATGGCTTCGGGCGCGACCTGCGGGTCGGGCGAGAACAGGCTCTCCAGGGCCGTCTGCTCCGGGTCGGTGAGATCGCGCCAGATCTTCTGGCATTCGGCGATGACGCCCGGATCGCGACGCAACACGTCCCGCACTTCGCGATGGATGAGCTGGTCTTCGCTGGCGGTGCGCTGACGCAGGCCCGTGATCTGAGCCAATTTGCGACAGGCCAGCTCCAACAAGACGGGATGGCCGCCCGATTGGGCCAGGAGGAAGGCGATGTCGGCCTCGTCGAAGCGGGCCTCCATCTCCTGGCCGCAGGCGGCGATGAGTTCGCGAGCATCGCCCTCGCCCATGGGAGGCACGAAGCGCACATCCGCGCCGAACAGCTCGATGAAATCATCCACATCCTCGCCCATGCGCAGATGGATGAGGCGGCGGTGGGTCG
>DUEQ01000144.1 GCA_011192085.1 Caldilineae bacterium | reverse complement strand
TCATCCCAACGGAGCGAACCTATGGCTGGCAAATATTATGACGACCTGCACGTGGGCATGAAAATTCGACACGCGCTGGGCCGCACCATCACCGAAATGGATAATGTGCTCTTCTCCACCCTGACCATGAATCCCCAGCCGCTGCACCTGAACCAGGATGTCGCGGAGAAGACGGCGTTTGGGCAGCGCATCGTCAACGGCATCTTCACGTTGGGCGTGGTGGTGGGCATCACCGTAGGGGATTTGACCCAGGGCACCATCGTAGCCAATTTAGGTTATGAGAAAGTCGTACATCCCCGCCCGGTGTTCCACGGCGACACGATTTATGTCGAGACAGAGGTCCTTGACATGCGCGAATCTCGCTCCCGCCCCGATGTGGGCATTGTCAAGCTCAAACATTTAGGGTTGAATCAGCATGGCGATGTGGTAGTTGAGGTTGTACGCACCGTCATGTTCCTGAAACATCCGCAAGGCGACCCATAGCGGGAGGAAAGGATGCGACCACGACGAGCTTTGTTATATGTCCCTGGCGCCAGCATGAAGATGATGACCAAGGCCGCGAGCCTGGGAGTGGACAGCGTTTGCCTGGACCTGGAAGACGCCGTGGCCCTGGCGCAGAAGGAGGAGGCCCGACGCCTGGTGGCCCGCGCCCTGGCCGAGCTCGATTTCGGGCGGACGGAGCGGGGGGTGCGCATCAATGAAGCGGGCGGCGACCTGGCCCGCGCCGACCTCGAAGCCATCCTGCCCCACCACCCCGACGCCATCATCCTCCCCAAGGTGGATTCGCCCGAAGCCCTGCGCTGGGCTGACGCCCTCCTACTGGAGGAGGAGACCCGCCGCGGCTGGCGGCCTGGCGGCATCGCGCTCATCGCCCTCATCGAAACAGCGATGGGTGTGGTGAGGCTGGCCGAGATCGCCGCGGCCACGCCCAGACTGCAAGCCCTGGCCTTTGGCGCAGAGGACCTCATGGCTGACGTGGGGGGCAAGCGCACGCCCTCCAACCGAGAAGTGGCCTATCCCCGCAGCGCCGTGGCTATCACCGCCGCGGCCTTCGGCCTTCAGGCCCTAGACCAGGTTTTCGTGGCCTATAAGGACCTGGACGGCTTTCGGGCCGAGGCGGAAGAGGCCGCGATCCTGGGCTTTCAGGGCAAACAGGTCATCCATCCCGCCCAGGCCCAGGTCGCGCACGAGGCGTTCGCCCCGTCGGAGGAGGAGATCGCGCACGCCCGCCGGGTGCTGGCGGCCATGCGCGAGGCCGAGGCCAAGGGCGAGGGCGTCTTCGCCCTGGATGGGAAGATGGTGGACGGCCCCATGATCAAAGCGGCTCGCCGGATCCTATCCCAAATCGAAGGAAGTTGACGCCTTCTCTGAATCACGTTACCTTGTTTTCGAAATCTGAAGATGTAGGGTTTTGTTTACTCAGCTTTCCCAATCTCATCCCAAGGAGAAACCGC
>DUEQ01000143.1 GCA_011192085.1 Caldilineae bacterium | reverse complement strand
TTCCCTCGGCGTGCGACTGGTTCTCAATCGTCGAAAGCGGGAATGAAAGGGAATAAGCCACGAACCAGACGTGGTGACGCCCCAAGCAAGTGACTATGGACAGCGCAAGCAAAGATGTGTTTGAAGCCTCGTCATGGAGACCCTGCCAACGCTGGTTTATGTCCGCCAAAAGCAGACTGGGCAGGCCCCAAATGGGACTGGTTCTCTGGCCATGTGAGTACAACGGCGCGCGGCATCCACTCGAAAGTAGAACCCGGCGTAAAGCATCGTCTGAAGCGCATCAAAGAAATCATCTACCAGTATCGCGGCGCGCCCCAGCCATTTCAGTAAGACGCGCATGTGGACCATACCGCTCAAATCGCGGGACAGGTTTTCCAGATCAGAATTGGTGGGTTGAAAATGACGCCAATCAATAACCTGCATGATTCGCCTGCGTGTCCCCCGCTCTCAGATGCCAGCCAGGGGGAGCGCCTGTGTTTAGTTTAGCGCATGTTGGGAAGAAATGCAAATGGGGGGATGAGGGTTTTGGGCGCGAGGGCGCGCGCAGGCGAAAGGGGGATGGAGGGATGGCGATGATCGGGGAGGTGGTGTCCGTCGTGGTGTTGGCGGACTGGTGTTCGACGAGATGTTGGCCGGGCTGGGGCGAGGCGCTGATCCAGATGGGGGTGGGCACTGGTGTTACGCTGGCGGGCGCATACGATGTGCTGATTAGCGATGCGCCGGGCAGTCGCCGGGCGGAGTTTCGGTTTTTGGATTTGGGAGGAAGGGGTGCAGGGGAGGTGGCGATAAGTGGTGGTCGGTTTTTGGCGGGATTGATGGGATTAGGAACATGAAGTGCTTCGTTTTCTTGCTCCTCGCATTCGTCCTGATCTCGCTGGCGTGCAGCCTGTCCGCCGTGCAACCAATCAACGAGGGCACAGCGGATAAGCCGATCCGCAAGCGGCTTTTGCCGTGCGGCAATGCGGCGGTTTTGCCCGTGGCCGCGCTGGGTGCGGTTCTGTGGCGAAAGAAGTACCGCTGAATTAAGGGCACACGCGGGCAGAGATACGGGTTTTGCCTTCTGAATCGAGAGCCTCGTTG
>DUEQ01000142.1 GCA_011192085.1 Caldilineae bacterium | reverse complement strand
TTTTCAACCCTTCATATCAAATTACGGAGAATTTGCCATGCGAAGTTTTGCCGGTCGAGACATTTTGTCACTCAAGGATTTCGAACGCAATGAATTTTTCCGCGTCTTCGAGGTTGCCGCGGAGCTGGAGCCCATCGCCAGGAATCGGCGCAATGTGGACCTGTTGAGGGAGAAGACCCTGGTCACCGCGTTCTATCAGCCCTCCACCCGCACTCGGCTGGCTCACGAGGCAGCGATGTTGCGTTTGGGCGGTGCGGTCACCGGCTTTGCCGATGCCAAGATGACCCGCGCGGGCGACTTTTATCAGGAGAGCATCAAGGATACGGTCAAGATGCTCGAGTTTTACGGCGATGTCATCGTCATGCGTCACTTCCAGATCGGCGCACCCCACGAGGCCGCGCAATGGGCTTCTATCCCTGTCATCAACGGCGGCGACGGCTGGGGTGAACATCCTACGCAGATCCTGACCGACCTCTACACCGTCCTGCGCGAGAAAGGAACCATTGACGGTCTGCGCTGGGTGGCCGTGGGCGACATGCGTATGCGCACTATGCACTCCCTGGGCTATGCGCTCACCCAGTTTGATTGCCCTATCACCTTCGTGGCTCCTCCCGGTATGGAGATGCCCGATAGCTATAAGGAAGACTTCATGGCCATGGGCCTCGATTTCGACTTCGCGGACCACGTGGGCGACGTCATCGGTGATGCTGACGTCATCCTGGTGGAGCCCACCGTCCAGCCCGATTATAGCAAATCTCGCGATGAGCGCAAGGGCGAGTTGCCCACCACCCCCGACAACTACAAGATCACCAAGGATCTGCTGGTGAACAAGGCCAAATCGGATGCCATCCTGCTGCATTCCCTGCCTCGCATGGATGAGATCCCTCCCGACGTGGACATCACCCGCTGGTCCCGCTACTGGCAGGAAGCTTTCAACGGCGTGGTCATGCGTATGGCTCTCTTGGCCCTCGTTTTGGGGGCGATGGAGTAAAATGACCCGGTACGATCGCTCCCTGCTGGCCCGTTGGCTACGAGCGATCCCCCAATCTCGATATGCACCCCGCCCGTTGCACCAACTGCCGGGCGGGGACGCGATGGGATGGGGTGTTGCCGTCATGCTCGAGACTTGGGGGGCGGTGGAGCTGAGCGACGCGGGCATTCGGGCCGCGTCTCAGCCCGCGTACTACTTTCTGCACAGCCTCGCGGCCTGGCTGGAAACGCCCGGTCACGTCATTGAAGACTGGTCGGAGGAGCATGGCGCGCGGGTGAGCGAAGGTCTGCAACATGGGACCAGTCTTGTGTTCCTGCTGGAACAGGAGCGG
>DUEQ01000141.1 GCA_011192085.1 Caldilineae bacterium | reverse complement strand
GGAAATGGGAATTTGTAGATCTCATCACATTTGCTTACAATAGGCGGAAATCCACGTACGTTTCTTCGTCATCGTCACGCATCCCATTCAAAGAAGGTGGTCGCCCATGACGGACCCGCTCGAGCAACTTCGTCGCTTCAAGGAAGAAGCCGCCAAGGGGGGAGGGGAGGCGCGCATCGCCCGACAACACGCCGCGGGCAAACTCACAGCGCGGGAGCGCATTCAGCTTCTGGTGGACGCGGGGAGTTTTCAGGAGTTGGGGATGTTCGTAAAGCATCAGATAGCCGACTTCGGCATGGACAAGAAACGCTATCTCGGCGACGCCGTGGTCACAGGATTCGCCACCATCGACGGGCGTCAGGTAGCGGTCTACGCCCAGGATTTCACCGTGCTGGGCGGCACATTCTCCGAGATGCACGCACGCAAGATCGTCCAGTTGCAGGACCTGGCCTTGGAGGCGGGCATCCCCATCATTGGCCTGATGGATTCGGGCGGCGCGCGCATCCAGGAGGGTGTCCGCGGTCTGGCGGGGTATGGCGATATGTTCACCCGCAATGTGCTCTCCTCGGGCGTCATCCCCCAACTTTCGGTGATGATGGGGCCTTCGGCGGGCGGTTCTGTCTATGCGCCCGCCCTGACCGATTTCGTGATCATGGTCAAGGGCACGAGCTACATGTTCCTCACCGGGCCCGACGTGGTGCAAGCGGTCACGGGCGAAACCGTGAGCCCGGAGGAGCTGGGCGGGGCCATGGTGCACAATGTGCGCAGCGGCGTGGCCCACTTCCTGGCCGAAAATGAGGAGCACGCGCTGGAGATGGTGCGCCTGCTCATCAGCTATCTTCCCCAGAACAACACCGAGGACCCTCCCCACGCCCTCACCAACGACCCTCCCGACCGGCAGGAGGAGTCCCTGGCCCACATCGTGCCCCCGGCCGAAGACCAACCCTATGACGTGAAAGAGGTCATCCAAGCCGTGGTGGACCTGGGCAGCTTTTTCGAGGTGCAGCCCTACTTCGCCCGTAACGTGGTGGTGGGATTCGCCCGCATGGATGGCTTCGTGGTGGGGATCGTGGCCAACCAGCCTTCCTTTCTGGCAGGCGTGCTCGACATCGACGCCAGCGACAAGATCGCCCACTTTGTGCGGGTGTGCGACGCCTTCAACATCCCCATCCTCACTTTCGTCGACACCCCCGGCTTCCTGCCGGGCGTCAACCAGGAGCATTATGGCGTCATCCGGCATGGGGCCAAGATCATCTACGCTTACGTCGAGGCCACCGTGCCCAAGATCTCTATCATCCTGCGCAAGGCCATGGGCGGGGCCTACATCGCCATGAGCTCCAAGCAGATGCGCAGTGATCTGGCGCTGGCCTGGCCCACGGCTCAGGTCGCGGTCATGGGCGCGGAGGGTGCGGTGCGCATCCTCCATCGCAAAGATCTGGCCCTGGCTGAAGACCCGGCCCAAATGGAAGCGGAGTTCGTGCAGGCCTACCGGGACGCGTTCTTCAACCCCTATGTCGCTGCCGAACTCGGCTTCATCGATGACGTCATCGACCCGCGCGAAACGCGTCCCAAGTTGATCAAGGCCCTGGCCTTCTTGCGCACGAAAGTGCAACAGAATCCGCCCAAGAAGCATGGCCTGATGCCGGTATAGCGCACCGATTTTCGAGAAAACAGCGCCCATTTGGCCCCTTTTTGCCCCCCTCTAGCCTCCCACATCGTTGATTCTCATCCTCATCCAATGATGTCTCAAGACCTGCAATTTGGCGCCCTGCTCATGATCGCCGGCATGGCCATGGTGTTCATCATCCTGTCCATGCTATGGGGCGTCATCGCCATGTTCCAGCGCATCGACCGCCGCATGTTCGCCCGCGAGGAGGCTCAGGCGCGGAAACAGGAACCCCGCGTGGAATCGCTGCCGCCTGAGCTGTTGGCCGCGATCATTGTGGCCGTGCATCGCTATCGTCTCGAAGCCGCGCAGGCGGATAAGCCCCCGCGTCCGCAAGTCCCCAAGCGCCTGGAGCCCTCCCAGGCGCGATGGGTGGCCGTAGGCCGCGCCTACCAGTTGCACTCGAACTTGTCTCGAAAATAGAGGATAGACCATGGACGATGGAAACGGATGAACGCTATCGGCTATGGTCCATCCTCCCATCACCCTTTCATCCCTCACCCACCTCCCGACTCCTCATGAAAAGCTACACCATCACCATCGGCGATAAAACCCACATCATTGGCCTGCAAGAGCTGGAGAACCTGGACCGCTTCCGCGTGCTCGCGGGCGGCAAGGTGTATGAAATCAAGGTCGTGGCTGTCGAGGAGAGCGACGCCGAGATCCCCAGCATCGAGGTCATCGAGGCGGCCAAGGATCAGCCCGCGCTGGCCCACAAAGCGCCCGAACTTCTCCCCCGTACGCCCCAAACCCAGCCGCCCGATCTCCCCGAGCCCGAGGCTGCGGAGGAGCTGCCCCATGAGGTGCGGGCCCCCATGCCCGGCGTCATCATGGAGGTGAGCGTTTCGCCAGGGGCTGGAGTGCAGCGCGGGGATCAGCTTTTCGTGCTGGAGGCCATGAAGATGAAGAACCCCATCCGCTCACCCCGGGAGGGCGTGGTCGCGGAGGTGTTCGTGCACGAAGGCCAGAACGTGAATTACGACGACCTGCTGCTTCGTTATCAGGAGGCCTGACATGAACATCCTGGCGACCATCTTCGAAGGCGCGCTCAGCCTGACCTGGGGGCAGGCGCTGATGATCGGGGTGGGGTTGATCCTCATCTACCTGGCCATTGTCAAGGAATATGAGCCGGTGCTGTTGCTGCCCATTGGCGCGGGCGCGGTGCTGGCCAATCTCCCTCTCTCGCCCGTCATCGGCGAGGAGGGCATCCTCACCGTGCTCTACAAGGCGGGCGTGGCCAACGAGCTCTTCCCGCTGCTCATCTTCGTGGGCATCGGCGCCATGACCGACTTCGGGCCGTTGCTGGAGAGGCCGCACATGCTGCTGCTGGGCGCGGCCGGGCAGTTTGGCATCTTCGGCACGCTGTTTCTAGCCCTGCTGCTGGGGTTCGATATCAACGAGGCCGCGTCCATTGGCATCATCGGCGCCATCGACGGCCCCACCTCCATCTATGTCAGCAATCTACTGGCTCCTCATCTGTTGGGGCCCATCGCGGTGGTGGCCTATAGTTACATGTCCCTGGTGCCTATCATTCAGCCGCCCATCATGCGGGCGCTGATCAGCAAGAAAGAGCGCCGTATCCGCATGCCCTATTCTGAGAATCTCGTCAGCCGTCGCACCCGCATTCTCTTCCCCATCATCGTCACCATCGTCGTGGGCGTGCTCGTGCCCATGGCCATCCCGCTCATTGGCATGCTCATGTTGGGGAATCTGATGAAGGAGTCGGGGGTGGTGGAGCGACTGGTGGGCGCGTCCTCCAATGAGATCGCGAATGTGGTGACCCTGTTTCTGGGCCTGGCCATCGGCGCGACGATGCAGGCTCACTATTTCCTCAAGCTGGACACGTTGCTTATTCTGCTGTTGGGCATCTTCGCCTTCGGGCTGGACACGGCCGCGGGCCTGCTCTTCGCCAAATTCCTGCGGTGGGTCACCCGCGGCCCGTTGAATCCCCTCATCGGCGCGGCGGGCATCAGCGCCTTCCCCATGGCCGCGCGGGTCGTACAGAAGGTCGCCCAGGAGGAGGATTTTGAGAATTTCTTGTTGATGCACGCGATGGGGGCCAACACCGCGGGGCAGATCGCCAGCGTCGTGGCGGGAGGCGTCGTCCTGGCCCTCTTCGCCGCGCGGTAAGGGCCCCCTCTTCGCGCCTATCGATTGCGCCCGTAGCGCTCGTGGCTGGAGACCCAGTCGGTGGTGGAGATGGCCGCGGCCAGGGAGATCTCCCCCGCGAGGACCGTGGCGGCCACGATCTCCGCGAATTTCTTGACCTTGCCCTTGCCATAGCAGCCCAAGATCTCCAGGCATTCCCGCTGGGTGGGCAGGCCCGTGCCTCCGCCATAGGTAGCCACGATGAGGGAGGGGATGGTGATGGAGATGTAGAGGTCTTTCTCGGGCGTGAGTTCCGCATAGAGGATGCCTGCGGAGCTCTCCGACACATTGGCCACATCCTGTCCCGTGGCGATGTAGATGGCGGTGATGCCGTTGGCCGAGTGCAGGCCGTTGTTGTTCGCGCCCGACAAGAGCGCGCCCACATTGGCCACGCCATAGTGGTAGACCAAGCTCTCTGGTTCCACCCTCATGTTCTGGATGAGCACATCGCGGGGAATGGTGGCCTCGGCGATGACGCGCTTACCGCGAGTGCGCATCACATTCACCTGCGAGGCCTTCTTGTCCGTCGCCAGGTTGGATTCGAGATAAAAACGGATGATCTCGCCAGGATAATTGTCGATGATCCAACTGGACGCGGCAAAGGTGGCCCGCCCCACCATGTTCTGGCCCGCGGCGTCGCCCGTGGTGTAGTTGAAGCGAAGATACGCGAATTTGTTGGAAAGGTAGTAGTCGATGTAGGTGAGTTTGGCGACGCTGGAGGTGGCTTCCGCCTCTTCTTTCACTTTGTCGAAGCGCTTTTGCACCCAGTCGACGAAATCGCGCGCCTCGCGGGCGCTGTTGAAGATGAACACCGGCGCCCGTTGCATGGCGTCGCCCATCACAGTGACCGTGGCTCCGCCCGACATGTTCAGCACCTTCATGCCTCGGTTATAGGAAGCGACCAGGGTGCCTTCGGTGGTGGCCAGGGGAACGTAGAATTCGCCCTTCGCATATTCGCCATTGACATGAATGGGCCCGGCAAAGCCGATGGGCACCTGAGCCACGCCCGTAAAGTTCTCGATATTCCCCTTGGTGACGTGCGGGTCGAAGGAATAGTGGTTGATGTGCCGGAGCTCGATGCCTGCCTTCTGCTCGATGAACTTTTGGCGCGCTTTGATGACTTTTTCTGCATAGTTGTCGATAGGGTTGCGAGGGATGCGCTCGATCCTGGCGTCCTCCTCTCGAATGGCGTCTTCCACCTTTACCTTGAGCTTCCCATACT